>NZ_JBHYKG010000113.1:0-24902 GCF_042741245.1 Kitasatospora sp. NPDC058965 | reverse complement strand
GGATTCCGGCCGGGCCTCGGCGTTTCCTCACGCACCGTCACGATCCCTGGGGTGAACACCCCGCCGGTAGGGGTGTGGCGCCCCTTTTGCGCTCACTACCGTGAAGGAGCAGGCCCGGTATTCGGTGAGCCGGGGGAATTGCGCCGAAGCACCGGCCACCTTTTCTGTGGTCAATTTCCGGGCACTTTGAGCGAAGCAACGGAGAGCGGCGTTGGACAGCCACGAGAACACGACAGACCATTATTCCGAATCGCTTCCGGGGAGCGGCGAACTGGTCCACACCCTGCTGGACCAGGCCGTGGCCGAGGCGGCGACCGCACCGGCGGTGCGCGACGCCGACGGGGTGTGGGACTACGCGCGGATGGGCGAGGTGAGCCACGCCTTCGCGCACTGGCTGCGCGAGCAGGGGGTGCTGCCGGGGGACCGGGTGGTGGTGCAGCTGCCGAGCAGGCGCGAGCTGGCGGCGATGTTCTTCGGCGCCTGCCGGGCCGGCGCGGTCTTCGTGCCGCTCAACCCGGCGATGAAGGAGTTCCACCTCAAGTCGGTGCTGGCCAACGCCGAGCCGGCGCTCGTCATCGGCACCGGCAAGCAGGTCGAGGTGCTGCGGGCGCGGGCCGGGGCACCGGTCCACGAGGCCGCCGAACTGTGGCCGGCCGTGCTGGCCCTGACGGGGCGTCCGTTCGAGGAGCGGGCACCGCGCCCGACCGACCTGGCCGCGCTGATCTACACCTCCGGCAGCACCGCCGCGCCGAAGGCCGTGATGCTGCCGCACGCCCAGGTGGCCTTCGCCGCCCGGGCGATCCAGCAGGTGCTCGGCTACCGGGCCGACGACGTGGTGTTCTGCCGCTTCCCGCTCTCCTGGGACTACGGCCTGTACAAGGTGCTGCTGGCCACCCTGGGCCGCTCCGAGATCGTGCTGGCGGGCGACGAGTCCGACCTGGTGCTGCTGCGCCGGATGCGCGAGACCGGCGCCACCGTGCTGCCGATCGTCCCCTCGCTGGCCGGGATGATCGCCACCCTGGCCGCCCGCGACACGGAGCCGGCCCCGCCGGTGCGCCTGATCACCAACACCGGTGCCGCACTGCCCGCGGCCACCATCGCCGCGCTGCGCGAGGCGTTCCCGGGCGTCCGGGTGGTCCGGCAGTTCGGCCAGACCGAGTGCAAGCGGATCTCCGTGATGCCGCCCGAGCAGGACCGGGAGCGGCCCGACGCGGTCGGCCTGCCGCTGCCCGGCACCCGGGTGCTGATCCTGGACCCGGACGGCAACGAGCTCCCGGCCGGCGAGGTCGGCGAGATCGTGGCCGACGGCCCGCACGTGATGCCCGGCTACTGGCGCTCCCCCGAGCAGACCGCCAAGGCGTTCCGCACCGACCCGGCGACCGGCCGGCTGCGGCTGCACACCGGCGACTACGGCAGCCTCGACGCGGACGGCTACCTCTACTTCGAGGGCCGCCGGGACGACATGTTCAAGCGCAAGGGCATCCGGATGAGCACGCTGGAGATCGAGGCCGCCGCGATGGACATCCCGGGAGTGCGCACCGCCGCGGTGCTGCCGCCGGCCGCCGAGCGCGACCTGGCGATCTTCGTGGAGACCGAGCTCGGCCCGCACGTGATCCTCAAGGAGCTGGCGCAGCGCCTGGAGCCGCTCAAGGTGCCCTCCATCTGCCGCGTGGTGGAGACCCTGCCGCTGACCCTGCACGGCAAGAACGCGCGCGACGTGCTCGCCGCCATGCTCGACGGGAGCCCCCGATGACCCAGCAGATCGACTTCGACGCCGTCGCCGCCCGCTACGGCACCCCGGCCTACGTCTACGACCTGGACGAGGTGGTGGCCGCCCGTCAGGAGCTGTTCGCCGCGCTGCCGGAGGAGTTCGAGCTCTTCTACGCGCTCAAGGCCAACCCGCACCCGGACCTGGTGCGGGCCCTGCGCGAGGGCGAGGGGCGCTCCTGCCGGCCCGAGATCAGCTCCACCGGCGAGCTGGCCGCGGCGCTGGCCGCCGGCTTCGAGGGCGCGGACGTGCTCTACACCGGCCCGGGCAAGACCCCGGGCGAGCTGCGCGAGGCGATCGGCGCCGGGGTGCGGCTCTTCTCCACCGACTCGGTCACCGACGTGCAGCACGTCGGCGCCGCGGCCCGCGAGTCGGGCACCACGGCGCAGGTGCTGCTGCGGGTGAACAGCGTCTCGGCCAGCGCCACCACCAGCATCCGGATGACCGGCACCCCCTCGCAGTTCGGCTTCGACAGCGAGGTGCTGCCGTCGGTGATGGCCGAACTGCGCGCGGTCGAGGGCGTGGAGCTGGTCGGCTTCCACTTCTTCCCGCTCAGCAACGCCCGCGACGAGGAGTCGCTGATCGGCGAGTTCCAGCACACCATCGCGCTGGCCGCCCAGCTCTCCCGCGACCTGGAGCTGCCGCTGCGCTTCCTGGACATCGGCGGCGGCTTCACCGTGCCGTACGCGGTGCCGGGCCCCCGCGGCCACTACCCCAAGCTGCGCGAGGAACTGGCCGGCGCGCTCGACCTGCACTTCCCGAACTGGCGCACCGAGGGCCCGCAACTCGCCTGCGAGTCCGGCCGGTTCCTGATCGGGGCCAGCGGCACGCTGCTGGCCGGGGTGAGCAACGTCAAGGTCAGCCGCGGTCGCAAGTTCGTCATCCTGGACGCCGGGATCAACACCTTCGGCGGGATGTCGGGCCTGGGCCGGCTGCTGCCGGTGGCGGTGCAGCTGGAGGTGGACGGCGCGACCGAGTCGGCCAGCCTGGTCGGCCCGCTGTGCACCCCCGGCGACGTCCTGGGCCGGGAGATCGCCCTTCCGCCGCTGGCCTCCGGCGACCTGGTGGTGATCCCCAACGCCGGCGCCTACGGGCCGACCGCCAGCCTGCTGATGTTCCTGGGCCGCCCCGCCCCCGTGGAGGTGGTGGTGCGCGGCGGCGAGGTGGTCTCGGCCTCCCGGATCGAGCACGTCCGTTCCTACGAAGGGACTCAACAGTGATCGAACCGATGCACGGCGGTGCGGCCCTGGTGGCCGACCGCCGCCCGACCGTGGTGGTCTCCGGGGTCGCCTCCGACGCGCACACCTGGAACCTGGTCTTCCTGCAACTGCTGATCGAGGAACTCGGGTACCAGGTGGTCAACCTGGGCCCGACGGTACCGGACGAACTGCTGGTCGAGGAGTGCCGGGAGCTGGCGCCCGCGCTGATCGTGCTGAGCAGCGTCAACGGCCACGGCTTCCAGGACGGGCTGCGGGTGGCCGGCAGGCTGCGCGACTGCCGCGACCTGGCGGCCACCCCGCTGGTGATCGGCGGCAAGCTCGGCATCGGCGGCGAACAGGACGAGGACCGGATCGGCGAGTTGCTCGCGGCCGGCTTCGACGCGGTCTTCCAGGACGGTGCCACCGGCCTGGCCGACTTCCAGCGGTTCATCGACACCGCGACCGGCGCGAGCCGGCTCGCCGGACGCCCGGGACTGCCGGTATGACCCTCACCAGGACGGCCGAGGGCGAGCCCGCCGCCTTCGCGCCGGTGGACTTCGGCGCCTTCGTGCGCGAGCGCGGCGCGGCCGGCACCCCGGTGATGCAGCCGCGGATGGGCATGAGCGACCCCGCCGTGATGCGCTCGGGCCTGGCCGCCACCAAGCAGGCCGCGGCCGCCACCGTGGGCACCATCACCCTGGACAGCTACACCCGGGTGGGCAACCTGGCGGCGGTGACCGACGCCCTGCGGCAGGGCATCGCGCTCAACGGCTACCCGATCGTCAGCTACCCGGAGCGGCAGACCGCCGAGGTGCTGGCGGGCCTGCGCGGCCGGGACTTCCCGGTCCAGGTGCGGCACGGCTCGGCGGTGCCGCAGGCGATCTTCGCGGCGCTGATCCGGCTGCGGCTGAACGCCACCGAGGGCGGCCCGGTCTCCTACTGCCTGCCGTACGGGCGCACCCCGCTGGCCGAGTCGGTCCGCAACTGGGAGGAGTCGGTGCGGCGTTACGCCGCGCTGCGCGAGCAGGGCGTGGAGCCGCACCTGGAGACCTTCGGCGGCTGCATGATGGGTCAGATGTGCCCGCCCAGCCAACTGGTGGCGCTCAGCGTGCTGGAGGCGCTCTTCTTCCACCACCACGGGGTGCGCAGCCTGTCGGTCAGCTACGCCCAGCAGACCAACCACGAGCAGGACGTGGAGGCGGTCTGGGCGCTGCGCCGGCTCTGCGCGGAGCTGCTGCCCACCGAGAACTGGCACGTGGTGGTCTACGCCTACATGGGCGTGTACCCGACCACCGTCACCGGAAGCTACCGACTGCTGGGCCTGGCGGCGGAGTTGGCGGCCCGGACCGGCTCGGAACGGGTGATCGTCAAGACCGTGGCGGAGTCCGCCCGGATCCCCACCGTGGCCGAGAACGTGGCGGCCCTGGAGTACGCCGCGGAGGCGGCCGACCTGGTGGGCACCGGCACCCCGGTCCCGCCCGGCGGCGACTCCCAGACCTACCTGGAGGCGCGCGCCCTGGTCGAGGCGGTGCTGGAGCTGGACCCGGACCCCGGGCGGGCGCTGCTGCAGGCCTTCCGGCGCGGCCTGCTGGACGTGCCGTACTGCCTGCACCCGGACAACCAGGGCCGGGCCTCCTCCTACCTGGACGACCAGGGGCGGCTCTGCTGGGCCGAGCTGGGCGCGCTGCCGCTGCGCCACCTGGTCCGGCCGACCGGCGCCAGGAAGGTCACCTCCAGTGGCCTGCTGGCCGATCTGTCCTACGTGCGGCGCAAGTTCGACGAGGAGTGCACGGTGCTTCCCGGCCGGCACGCCCTGCCCCCGGAGCAACGGCGGGCGATCGTGAGCAGCAGGTGAACAGCATCCGTTGACCGGTGCCGCCCGTCCCCCGCCCTGGGGGACGGGCGGTCGGTCTGGGGTGCGCAGGGGTGTAACCGACCGTCAGTTCCGTGATGCCCTGGCATAACCGGAGCTGAATGACGTCTGTCCGTTGATGACAGGGATTGCGTGGAGCGCGCAGATGAGCGAATCCGAAAGCCTCGTTTCCGACCCTCGGGCCGCCGCGGCCGTGGATGAGGGGGCCCAGCAGCGATCCGGTCTCACGGACCGGATCGCCCCGTTGCCCGGACAGGAGCAGAGCCGGGTCCTGCTGGACCTGGTCCTGGAGCACACCCTGGCCGCGCTGCGCCAGGTGCGGCCGGACGCCGCCCCCACGGTCTGGGCCGAAGTGGCCTTCAAGGACCAGGGCTTGGATTCGCTGGCGCTGGTGGACCTGCAGAACCGGCTGAACCGGGCCACCGGGCTTGCGCTGCCGCCGACCGTGGCCTTCGACCACCCGAGCCCGCGCCGGCTGGCCGAGTACCTGCGCGGCGAACTGCTCGGCGAGGGCGACGAGGACGCGGTCCCCGTCTTCGCCGGCGACCTGGACGACGAGCCGATCGCCGTCGTCGGCATCGGCTGCCGGTTCCCGGGCGGGGTCTCCTCCCCCGAGGAGCTGTGGCAGCTGGTGGCCGAGGGCCGCGAGGTGCTCGGCGAGTTCCCGGCCGACCGCGACTGGGACCTGGACCACATGTTCGACCAGGACCCGACCGCCACCGGCAAGAGCTACGTGGCCCGCGGCGGCTTCCTGGACACCGCCACCCTGTTCGACGCGGACTTCTTCGGCATCGCCCCGCGCGAGGCGCTGGCCATGGACCCGCAGCAGCGCCTGGTGCTGGAGACCGCCTGGGAGGCGCTGGAGCGGGCCGGCATCGACCCGGCCTCGCTGCGCGGCAGCCGGGCCGGCGTCTTCGTCGGTGCCGAGGTGCACGAGTACGGCGTCCGGGTGCACGAGGCCCCGGAGGGCCTGGACGGCTACCTGATGACCGGCAACGCGCCCAGCGTCACCAGCGGCCGGGTCGCCTACGTGCTGGGCCTGGAGGGCCCGGCGGTCACCGTCGACACCGCCTGCTCCGGCTCGGTGGTCTCGCTCCACCTGGCCGCCCAGGCGCTGCGCCGCGGCGAGTGCTCGCTGGCCCTGGTCGGCGGCGTCACCGTGATGGGCAGCCCCGGCATGTTCACCGCGTTCAGCCGGCAGCGCGGCCTGGCCGCCGACGGCCGGGTCAAGGCCTTCGCGGCGGCCGCCGACGGCACCGGCTTCTCCGAGGGCGTCGGCCTGCTGGTGGTCGAGCGCCTCTCCGACGCCCGGCGCCAGGGCCACCGGGTGCTGGCCGTCGTGCGCGGCACCGCCGTCAACCAGGACGGCGCCTCCAACGGCCTGACCGCCCCGAGCGGCACCTCGCAGCGCCGGCTGATCCGCCAGGCGCTCGCCGTCTCCGGCCTGACGGCCGACCAGGTCGACGCGGTCGACGCGCACGGCACCGGCACCAAGCTCGGCGACCCGATCGAGGCCCAGGCGATCCTGGCCACCTACGGCCAGGGCCGCCCGGCGGACAAGCCGCTCTGGCTCGGCTCGGTCAAGTCCAACCTGGGCCACACCCAGGCCGCCGGCGGCGTGGCCAGCATGATCAAGATGATCATGGCAATGCAGTACGGCGAGCTGCCGCGCACCCTGCACGTGGACGCGCCCACGCCGAACGTGGACTGGACGGCCGGGCACGTCCGGCTGCTCACCGAGCCGGTCGCCTGGCCGGCCGGCGAGCAGCCGCGCCGCGCGGGCGTCTCCGCCTTCGGCATCAGCGGCACCAACGCGCACGTGATCCTGGAGGAGCCGCCGGCCGCTGCCGTCGACGAGCCCGAGGCCGGGCAGCCGCAGCCCGGCGCGCTGCCGCTGCTGCTCTCGGCCCGCAACGGGACCGCGCTGCGCGCCCAGGCCGCCCGCCTGTTGGACCGGCTCTCCGGCGCCGACGAGCCGGCGCTGACCGACCTCGCCCGGGCCCTGGCCACCACCCGCGCCGCGCTCGGCGAGCGCGCCGTCGCGGTGGCCGGCGACCTGGCCGAGTTCCGCGCCCAGCTGGCCGCACTGGCCGCGGGCGACCCCGCGCCCGGCCTGCTGCGCGCCGACACCGCCCCGCACCGCCTGGCGTTCCTCTTCACCGGCCAGGGCAGCCAGCGCCTGGCGATGGGCCGTCAGCTGGCCCGCCGCTACCCGGTCTTCGCCAAGGCGCTGGAGGAGGCGATCGGCTTCCTCGACCTGCAGCTGGACCGCTCGCTCTGGGAGGTGCTGTTCGCCGCCGAGGGCACTCCCGAGGCCGAGCTGCTCCACCTGACCGGCTACGCCCAGTGCGCGCTGTTCGCGGTGGAGACCGCGCTCTTCACGCTGCTCGACTCCTGGGGCGTGCGCCCCGACTACCTGGCCGGCCACTCGCTGGGCGAGCTGTCCGCCGCGCACGCGGCCGGCGTGCTGTCGCTGGAGGACGCCGCCACCCTGGTCGCCGCCCGCGGCCGGCTGATGCAGCAGCTGCCGACCGGCGGCGCCATGGTCGCCGTGCAGGCCGCCGAGGCCGAGGTGCGCGAGCTGCTGGAGTCCGAGGGCCTGGCCGACGGCGTGTCGGTCGCCGCCGTCAACGGCCCCGCCGCCGTGGTCGTCTCCGGCGAGGAGCAGCCGGTGCTGGCGCTGGCCTCGGCGCTCGCCGCCCGCGGCCGCAAGACCAAGCGCCTGAACGTCTCGCACGCCTTCCACTCGGCCCTGATGGAGCCGATGCTGGACGAGTTCCGCCGGGTCGCCCGGATCCTGGACTACCACCCGCCGCGGATCCCGGTGGTCTCCAACGTCAGCGGGGCGCTGGCCACCACCGAGCAGCTCACCGACCCCGAGTACTGGGTGCGCCACGTGCGCGGGGCGGTCCGGTTCGCCGACGGCCTGCACGCCCTGTTCGAGCTCGGCGTGGACACCTTCCTGGAGCTCGGCCCCGACGCCGTGCTCAGCGCCATGGGCCAGGAGTGCCTGACCGGGGACCAGGACGGCACCGCCTTCGCCGCCGCGCTGCGCCGCGACCGCGACGAGCAGCGCGAGCTGCTGGCCGCGCTCGGCCTCGCGCACGCCCGCGGCGCCGAGGTCGACTGGACCGCGTTCTTCGCCGGTGCGCCCGCGCGCCGGGTGGAGCTGCCCACCTACGCCTTCCAGCGCCGCCGGTTCTGGCTCAGCCCGCCGCGCGCCACCGCCGGCGACCCGGCCGGCCTGGGCCAGGTGGCCGCCGCGCACCCGCTGCTGGGCGCGGTGGTCCCGCTGGCCGGCGCCGACGGCGTGCTGCTCACCGGCCGGGTCTCGCTGCAGGCCCAGCCGTGGCTGGCCGACCACGTGGTGGCCGGCGTCGCGCTGCTGCCCGGCACCGCCTTCGTCGAACTCGCGGTGCGGGCCGGCGACCAGGTCGGCTGCGCACTGCTGGAGGAGCTCACCCTGGCCGCACCGCTGGTGCTGCCCGCCACCGGCGGCGTGGCGCTGCAGGTGGTGGTCGGCGCGGCCGACGCCACCGGGCGGCGCACCGTCCAGGTGCACGCGCGCCCCGAGGACGCCCCCGCCGAGCAGCCGTGGACCCGGCACGCCGAAGGCCTGCTGGCCCCGCGGGCCGAGGCGCCCGCGGCGTTCCCGGACCTGGCCGCCTGGCCGCCGGCCGGCGCCACCGCCCTCGACCTGACGGACCACTACGCCGCCATGGCCGACCAGGGCTACGGCTACGGCCCCGCCTTCCACGGCCTGCGGGCCGCCTGGCAGCGCGGCACCGAGGTCTTCGCCGAGGTCGCGCTGCCCGAGTCGGTGGCCGGCCGGGCCGGCGAGTTCGGCCTGCACCCGGCCCTGCTGGACGCGGTGCTGCACGCCACCGACTTCGCCGCCGCGCCCGCCCCGGACCAGCCCACCCGGCTGCCCTTCGCCTTCTCCGGCGTCACCCTGCACGCCACCGGCGCCGGCACCGTGCGGGTGCGGATCACCGCCACCGGCCAGGACCGGGTCGCACTGGAGCTGGCGGACGCCACCGGCGCCCCGGTCGCCACGGTGGACTCCTTCCTGCTCCGCCCGGTCTCGGCCGAGCAGCTGCGCGCGGCCCGCACCGACTCGCTCTACGAGGTCCGCTGGACCCCGCTGGCCGCGCCCCGGGCCGCCGAGCCCGCGCTGCCCACCCTGGACGAGCTGACCTCCCTGGTCGGCGAGCCGGCCGGTGAGCCGGCGGTGCGGTGGAACGCGCCCGCCGGCGCCGGCCAGGACCCGGTGGCCGACGCGCACGCCGTCACCGCCGAGGTGCTGGCCACCGTGCAGGCCTTCCTGGCCGACGAGCACCTGGCCGGGGCCCGCCTGGTGGTGGTCACCAGCGGCGCGGTCGCCGCCGGGCCGGGCGAACTGCCGGGTCTGGCCCAGGCGCCGCTGTGGGGCCTGGTCCGGGCCGCCCAGGCCGAGCAGCCGGGCCGCCTGGTGCTGCTGGACACCGACGGCTCCGCCGAGTCGGAGGCCGCGCTGGCGGCCGCCGTCGCCACCGGCGAGCCGGAGCTGGCGCTGCGCGGCGGCGAGCTGCGGGTGCCGCGGCTGACCGCCGCCGGCAGCGAGGACGGCGCGGCGGGCCCGTGGCGGGACGCGGGCACCGTGCTGGTCACCGGCGGCACCCAGGGCCTGGGCGCCACCGTCGCCCGCCACCTGGCCACCGTGCACGGCGTGCCCCGGCTGCTGCTGGCCGGGCGCCGCGGCGCCGACACCCCCGGGGTGGCCGAACTGGTCGCCGAGCTGGCCGCGGCCGGCGCCGAGGCGACCGTGCTCGCCCTGGACGTCACCGACCGCGCCGCCGTCGAGGCCGCACTGGCCGGGCACACCCTGACCGGTGTGGTGCACGCGGCCGGCGTGCTGGACGACGCGCTGCTGGGCGACCTGACCCCCGAGCGGCTGGCCGCCGTGCTGCGCCCCAAGGCGGACGCGGCCTGGCACCTGCACGAGCTGACCCGGGACCAGCCGCTCACCGCCTTCGTGCTCTTCTCCTCCACCGCCACCGTGCTGGACGGCGCCGGCCAGGCCAACTACGCCGCCGCCAACGTCTTCCTGGACGCACTGGCCGCCCACCGGGCCGCGGCCGGCCTGCCCGCCACCGCGCTGGCCTGGGGCCTGTGGACCGGGGCCGGCGGCATGGGGGCCCGGCTGGACGCCGCCGCGCTGCAGCGGATCGCCCGGCTCGGCCTGGAGCCGCTGTCGGCCGAGGAGAACCTGCGGCTGCTGGACGAGGCGCTGGTCGGCCGGCGGCCGACCGCCGTGCCGGTCCGGGTCGACCGGCAGGCGCTGCGCGAGCGCGGCGCGGCGCTGCCCGCGCTGCTGCGCGGCCTGGTCCCGGCCGCCACCGTGCGCCGCGCCGCCGCCGAGGCGACCGGCGCCGTGGCGGTGGAGCTGACGCTGGGTCAGCGGCTGGCCGAGCTGGACGAGGCGTCCCGCACCGAGGCGCTGCTCGACCTGGTCCGGGCCCAGACCGCCGCGGTGCTCGGCTTCGCCTCCGGCGAGGAGCTGGCGGCCACCCGGGCGTTCAGCGACATCGGCTTCGACTCGCTGGCCGCCGTCGAACTGCGCAACCGGCTGAACGCGGCCACCGGCCTGCGGCTGCCCGCGACCCTGACCTTCGACTACCCGCACCCGGCGGCGCTGGCCGGCTTCCTGGCCGAGAAGCTCGCCGCCACCGTCAAGGCCGCGCCCGTGCCGGCCACCGCGCCGCAGCCGTCCGAGGCGGCGGCCGCCGAGCAGGACGAGCCGATCGCGATCGTCGCGATGGCCTGCCGCTACCCGGGCGAGGTCTCCTCCCCCGAGCAGCTGTGGCAGCTGGTCGCCGACGGCGCCGACGTGGTCACCCCGTTCCCCACCGACCGCGGCTGGCCGGACGACCTGTACGACCCGGAGCTCGGCAAGCCCGGCAAGAGCTACTCGCGCGAGGGCGGCTTCCTGCACGACGCGGCGCTGTTCGACCCGGAGTTCTTCGAGATCAGCCCGCGCGAGGCGCAGGCGATGGACCCGCAGCAGCGCCTGCTGCTGGAGACCTCCTGGGAGCTGCTGGAGCGGGCCGGCATCGACCCGGGCACGCTGCGCGGCAGCGACACCGGCGTCTTCGCGGGCGTGATGTACCACGACTGGGGCCTGCGGCTGGGCCCGCTGCCCGAGGAGGTGGCCGGCTACCACGGCAACGGCTCGCTGGCGAGCGTGGTCTCCGGCCGGGTCGCCTACGTGCTGGGCCTGGAGGGTCCGGCCGTCACCGTGGACACCGCCTGCTCCTCCTCGCTGGTCGCCGCCCACTGGGCGGTGCAGGCGCTGCGGGCCGGCGAGTGCTCGCTGGCGCTGGCCGGCGGCGTCACCGTGATGTCCACCCCGGACACCTTCGTCGACATGAGCCGCCAGCGCGGGCTCGCCGCCGACGGCCGCTGCAAGTCCTTCGGCGCGGACGCCGACGGCACCGGCTGGGGCGAGGGCTGCGGCCTGGTGCTGCTGGAGCGGCTCTCCGACGCCCGGCGCAACGGGCACCGGGTGCTGGCCCTGCTGCGCGGCTCGGCGGTCAACTCCGACGGCGCCTCCAACGGCCTGACCGCGCCCAACGGCCCGTCCCAGCAGCGGGTGATCCAGCAGGCGCTGGCCTCCGGCAACCTGACCACGGCCGAGGTGGACGTGGTCGAGGGCCACGGCACCGGGACCACGCTGGGCGACCCGATCGAGGCCCAGGCGCTGCTGGCCACCTACGGCCAGGACCGGGCCGGGAGCGAGCCGCTCTGGCTCGGCTCGATCAAGTCCAACATGGGCCACACCCAGGCCGCCGCCGGTGTCGCGGGCATCATCAAGATGGTCCAGGCGATCCGGCACGGCGTGCTGCCCAGGACGCTGCACGCCGAGCAGCCCTCGCCGCAGGTGGACTGGGCCGAGGGCGCCGTCCGGCTGCTGACCGAGGCCCGGGAGTGGCCGGCCGTGGACCGGCCGCGCCGCGCCGCCGTCTCCTCGTTCGGGATCAGCGGCACCAACGCGCACGTGATCATCGAGCAGGCGCCCGCCGAGCAGCCCGCCCCCGAGCCCGCCGCCCCGGCCGGACCGCTGCCCTGGGTGCTCTCCGCCAGGAGCGCCCCGGCGCTGCGCGCGCAGGCGGGCCGGCTGGCCGCGTTCGCCGCCGACCTGACGGACGATCAGCTCGCGACGGCCGGCCACGCGCTGGCCACCGAGCGCGCCGCGCTCGGCGAGCGCGCGGTCGTCTACGGCAGCACGACGGCCGAACTGGTCACCGCGCTCGAGCTGTTGGCCGAGGGCGGCCGGGCCGGCCTGGCCCGCGGCACGGTGCGACCGGCCAAGACCGCCTTCGCCTTCACCGGCCAGGGGGCCCAGCGGGTCGGCATGGGGGCCGAGTTGGCCGCCACCTACCCGGTCTTCGCCGCCGCCTTCGCCGAGGTGCTGGCCGCGATCGGCACGCCGCTGCCGCTGGACGACGCGGAGCTGCTGAACCGGACCGAGTACGCCCAGCCGGCCGTCTTCGCCTTCGAGGTGGCGCTGTTCCGGCTGCTGCAGTCCTGGGGCGTCAAGGCCGACCTGCTGGTCGGCCACTCGATCGGCGAGATCGCCGCGGCCCACGTCGCGGGCGTCTTCTCGCTCGCCGACGCGGCCGCCCTGGTCACCGCGCGCGGCCGGCTGATGCAGGCGCTGCCGGCCGGCGGCGGGATGCTCGCGGTGGAGGCGACCGAGGCGGAGGTCACCGGCCTCGGCGTCGACCTCGCCGCGGTGAACGGCCCGCGGGCGGTGGTGCTCAGCGGACCGGAGGCCGAACTCGACCGGATCGCGGCGCAGTTCGCCGACCGGCGGACCAAGCGGCTGGCCGTCTCGCACGCCTTCCACTCGGCCCTGATGGACCCGATGCTGGACGAGTTCCGTCAGGTCGCCGAGCGGATCTCCTACCGGGCACCGGAGCTGGGCATCGTCTCCACCGTGACCGGCGAGCCGGCCGGGGCGGACCTGGCGAGCGCCGACTACTGGGTGCGGCACGTGCGTTCCACCGTGCGCTACGCCGACGCGGTGGCCCGGCTGCGCTCGCGCGGGGTGGCCGAGCTGATCGAGGTCGGCCCGGACGCCGCGCTCAGCGCGCTGGACCAGGGCGACGCCGGGCTCGGCTGCACCGCGCTGCAGCGCCGCGACCGGTCCGAGCCGCAGGCCCTGCTGCTGGGCCTCGGCCAGGCCTGGAGCCGCGGCACCGCGGTCGACTGGGCGGCCTTCTTCGGTCCGCGGCCGGCCCGCCGGCTCGACCTGCCCACCTACCCGTTCCAGCGCTCCCGCTACTGGCTGGACTTCGCCCCCGCCACCGCCGCCGACCTCGGCGCGGCCGGCCTGACCGCGGTGGACCACCCGCTGCTCGGCGCCGCCGTGGTGGCGGCCGACTCCGGCGGCGTGGTGCTCACCGGCCGGCTCTCCCGCACCGCGCAGCGCTGGATCGCCGACCACGACGTGCTGGGCCGGATCCTGCTGCCCGGCACCGGGTTCGTCGAGCTGGCCGTCGCGGCCGGCGACCAGGTCGGCTGCGGCCGGGTCGAGGAACTGACCCTGGAGGCGCCGCTGATCCTGCCCGAGCGCGGCGCGCTCACCCTGCAGGTGGTGGTCGGCGCGGCCGACGCCACCGGCGCCCGCACGGTGGCCGTGCACTCCCGCCCGGAGGGGGCGGACACCCCGTGGACCCGGCACGCCGCCGGTCTGCTCACCGCCGCCCCGGCGGCCCCGGCCTTCGAGCTGACCGCCTGGCCGCCGGCCGGCGCCACGCCGGTCCGGGTGGAGGGCGTCTACCAGCGCCTGACCGAGCGCGGCTACGGCTACGGGCCCACCTTCCAGGGCCTGACCGCCGCCTGGCGCCGGGGCGAGGACGTGTACGCCGAGGTCGCGCTGCCCGAGGGCGCGCACGCCGAGGCGGCCCGGTTCGGCCTGCACCCGGCGCTGCTGGACGCGGCCATGCACGCCGACCTGCTGGACGCCGAGGGCCGGGCCGAGGGCGACACCCTGCTGCCCTTCTCCTGGAACGGCGTCACCCTGCACGCCGCCGGCGCCACCGCGCTGCGGGTGCACCTGCGCCGGCTGCGCGGCGACGAGCTCTCCGCGCTGTACGTGGCCGACCAGGCCGGGCGCCCGGTGGCCACCGTGGAGTCGCTGGTCTCCCGCCCGGTCTCGGCCCGCCAGCTGGACGCGGCCCGCGACGAGCGCAGCGGCACCCTGCTGAAGGTGGAGTGGACCGAGCTGCCCGCCCCGGCCCCGGCCCCCGCGCTGCCCGAGCTCGGCTCGGCCGCGGCACCGCTGCTGCGGTTCACCGTGCCGGCCAGCGCCGCCGAGGTCCCCGCGGCCGGGCACGCGATCGCCGCCCGGGTGCTGGCGGTGGTGCAGGACTGGCTGGCCGACGAGCAGCACGCCGCCGCCCGGCTGGTGGTGGTGACCGAGGGCGCGGTGGCCGCCCGTCCGGGCGAGGCGGTCAGCGCACTGGCCCAGTCCCCGGTCTGGGGCCTGGTGCGCGCCGCCGAGCAGGAGAACCCCGGCCGCTTCCTGCTGCTGGACACCGACGGCACCGCCGCCTCCGAGGCGCTGGTGGCCGCCGCCGCCCAGCTGGGCGAGAGCGAGCTGGCGCTGCGCGAGGGCCGGGTGCTGCTGCCCCGCCTGGTGCAGGCCGGGCGCGGCGACGCCGCACCGGCCTGGACCGCGGACGGGACCGTCCTGGTCACCGGCGGCACCGGCGGCCTGGGCGCCCTGGTGGCCCGTCACCTGGTCGCCGAGCACGGCGTGCGCCACCTGCTGCTGACCAGCCGGCGCGGCCCGGCCGCCCCCGGGGTGGCCGAGCTGGTGGCCGAGTTGGAGCGGGCCGGCGCCACCGTCGCGGTCCGGGCGGCGGACCTGGCCGAGCGGACCGAGGTGGTCGCGCTGCTGGACCGGGTCGACCCGGCGCACCCGCTCCGCGGCGTGGTGCACGCCGCCGGGGTCGCCGACAACGCCCTGGTGGGCGCGCTCGACGCCGACCGGCTGGCCGCCGTGCTGCGCCCCAAGCTGGACGCGGCCTGGCACCTGCACGAGCTGACGAAGCACCAGCACCTGGACGCCTTCGTGCTCTTCTCCTCCGCCGGCGGCCTGGTGCTGGCCGCCGGACAGGCCAACTACGCGGCCGCCAACGTCTTCCTGGACGCACTGGCCGCCCACCGCACCGCCACCGGCCTGCCGGCCACCGCGCTGGCCTTCGGCATGTGGGCGGTGGACACCGGGCTCGGCGGACCGCTGGCCGACGCGGACCTGGAGCGGATGACCCGGCTCGGCCTGCCCGCCCTGGCGGTGGCCGACGGCCTGGCGCTGTTCGACCAGGCGCTGGCCGGGGCCGACGACCGGTTGGTGCCGGTCGGCCTGGACCGGGCCGCGCTGCGCGAGCGCACCGACGAGGTCCCGGCGCTGCTGCGCGCGCTGGCCGGCGGCGGCGCCGCCCGGCGGGCCCAGGCCGGCCCCGCCGCCCCCCGGGCCGCGGACCTGGCCCAGCAGTTGGCCGGCCGCACCCCCGTCGAGCGGGAGCGGGCGCTGCTCGACCTGGTGCGCACCCAGGTGGCCCAGGTGCTCGGCCACGCCGGCACCGCCGCGATCGGCCCGGACCGCGCGTTCAAGGAGCTCGGCTTCGACTCGCTCGCCGCGGTCGAGCTGCGCAACCTGCTGACCGCCGCGAGCGGGGTCCGGCTGCCCGCCACCCTGGTCTTCGACTACCCCAACTCCAAGGCGGTGGCGGACTTCCTCGGCGGCAAGCTGGCCAGCTCGGCGCCGGCCCCGGTGGCGCAGCCGGCCCCGGCCGCGGCCGCGGTGGCCGCCGCCGAGGACGACCGGATCGCCATCATCGGCATCAGCTGCCGGTTCCCGGGCGGGGTCCGCTCCGCCGAGGAGCTCTGGCAGCTGGTCGCCGAGGGCCGCGACGCGGTGGCCGGCTTCCCGACCGACCGCGGCTGGGACCCGGACGGCATCTTCGACCCGGAGCCGGGCGTGCCCGGCAAGACCTACGCCGTCGAGGGCGGCTTCCTCTACGACGCCACCGAGTTCGACGCCGAGTTCTTCGGCGTGATGCCGCGCGAGGCGCTGGCCATGGACCCGCAGCAGCGCCTGCTGCTGCAGGGCTCCTGGGAGGCGTTCGAGCGGGCCGGGATCGACCCGACCTCGATGCGCGGCAGCCAGACCGGCGTCTACGCGGGCGTGATGTACCACGACTACGCCAGCCGGCTGCCCAGCATCCCCGAGGAGCTGAGCGGCTACGTCGGCAACGGCAGCGCGGCCTCCATCGCCTCCGGCCGGGTCGCCTACGCGCTCGGCCTGGAGGGCCCGGCGGTCACCGTCGACACCGCCTGCTCCTCCTCGCTGGTCGCGCTGCACATGGCCTGCCAGGCGCTGCGCTCCGGCGAGATCTCGATGGCGCTGGCCGGCGGCGTCACCGTGATGCCCACCCCGGACATCTTCGTGGACTTCGCCCAGCAGCGCGGCCTGGCCTCCGACGGCCGCTGCAAGGCCTTCGCCGGGGCCGCCGACGGCACCGGCTGGGCCGAGGGCATCGGCCTGCTGCTGGTCGAGCGGCTGGCCGACGCCGAGGCCAACGGCCACCCGGTGCTGGCCGTGGTCCGGGCCTCCGCGATCAACCAGGACGGCGCCTCCAACGGCCTGACCGCGCCGAACGGCCCGTCCCAGCAGCGAGTGATCCAGCGCGCCCTGTCGGTGGCCGGTCTGACCACCGACGACGTCGACCTGGTGGAGGGCCACGGCACCGGCACCCGGCTCGGCGACCCGATCGAGGCCCAGGCGCTGCTGGCCACCTACGGCCAGGACCGGCCGGCCGACCGGCCGCTGTGGCTCGGCTCGATCAAGTCCAACATCGGGCACGCCCAGGCCGCGGCCGGCGTCAGCGGCGTGATCAAGGCCGTGATGGCGATCCGGCACGGGGTGCTGCCGAAGACCCTGCACGTGGACCGGCCCAGCCCGCAGGTGGACTGGACCGAGGGCAACGTCAAGCTGCTCACCGAGAACCGGGCCTGGCCCGAGCTCGGCCGCCCGCGCCGGGCGGCGGTCTCCTCGTTCGGCCTGTCCGGCACCAACGCGCACGTCATCCTGGAGCAGGCGCCGGCCGCACCGGCCGCCGGGACCGGGCCCGACACCGACATCGACGGGCTTACGGCGCTGCCGGTCTCGGCCCGGACCGCCAAGGCGCTGCCCGAGCAGGCCCGCGCGCTGGCCGAGCACCTGGCGGCCGGCACCGAGCGGCTGGCCGACACCGCGCACTCGCTGGTCACCAGCCGGGCCGCGCTGCCGCACCGGGCCGTGGTGCTGGCCGCCGACCGGGCCGGCGCGGTGGCCGCGCTGCGCGCCGTCGCCGACGGCGCCGAGCACCCCGGGGCCGTCACCGGCACCGCCGCCGCCGAGGGCCTGACCGCCTTCCTCTTCTCCGGCCAGGGCGCCCAGCGCCCGGGCATGGGACGGGAGCTGTACGCCGCGTACCCGGTCTTCGCCGAGGCGCTGGACGAGATCTGCGCCCGGCTGGACGCGCTGCTGCTGGACCGCCCGCTGAAGGAGGTGATGTGGGCCGAGGACGGCGAGGCGCTGAACCGCACCGTCTTCACCCAGAGCGCGCTGTTCGCCTTCGAGGTGGCGCTGTTCCGCCTGGTCGAGTCGCTGGGCCTGCGGCCGGACGTGCTGATGGGCCACTCGATCGGCGAGATCGCCGCGGCCCACGTGGCCGGGGTGCTCTCGCTGGCCGACGCCTGCACCCTGGTGGCCGCCCGCGGGCGGCTGATGCAGGCGCAGCCGGCCGGCGGCGCGATGCTCGCGGTGCAGGCCACCGAGGCCGAGGTCGCCGACCTGGGGGTCGACGTCGCCGCGGTCAACGGACCGCAGTCGGTGGTGCTCTCCGGTGCCGAGGAGCGGATCGCCGCCGCCGAGGCGCACTTCGCCGAGCTGGGCCGCAAGACCAGCCGGCTGCGCGTCTCGCACGCCTTCCACTCCGCGCTGATGGAGCCGATGCTGGCCCAGTTCCGCGCGGTGGCGGGCACCCTGACCTACCACCGGCCCGAGCCGGCCGTGGTCTCCAACGTGACCGGGACGCTCGCCGACTCCCTCACCGACCCCGAGTACTGGGTGCGCCACGTCCGCGAGGCGGTCCGGTTCGCCGACGGGGTGAAGGCGCTGGAGGCGCACGGGGTCACCCGGATCCTGGAGATCGGGCCGGACGGCGTGCTGAGCGCGCTGGCCCAGGCCTCGCTGGAGCAGGTGGACACCGTGGTCCCGGCGCTGCGCAAGGACCGCCCGGAGGGCGAGGCGCTGCTCACCGCGCTGGCCCGGCTGCACGTCTCGGGGCTCACCCCCGACTGGACCGCGCCGCTGGCCGGTCGTTCCCCGCGTCGCGTCGACCTGCCGACGTACGCATTCGACAAGCGGAGGTTCTGGCTCGACATGCCCGCCACTGCCAGTGATGTGACCGGAATCGGCCAGGTGGCGGCCTCGCACCCGCTGCTGAGCGCCGTGCTGGTCTCCCCCGAGAACGGCGGCCTGGTGCTGACCGGCCGGCTCTCCGTCGAGACCCACCCCTGGATCGCCGACCACGACGTGCTGGGCACCGTGCTGCTGCCCGGTACCGGCTACGTGGAGCTGGCGCTGCGGGCGGCCGAGGAGGCCGGCTGCGACCTGGTCGAGGAGCTGACCATCGAGGCCCTGATGCCGCTGCCGCCCACCGGCGGCACCGCGATCCAGGTCGTGGTGGGCGAGGCCGACCAGGGCGGGCGCCGCTCGTTCAGCGTGCACTCCCGGGTGGAGGACGCGCCCGCGCACGTGCCGTGGACCCGGCACGTCTCCGGCGTGCTGGCGGTCGCCGACCAGGCGCCGCCGACCCCGGAGACCTTCGACGTGGGCTACCGGGCCTGGCCGCCGGCCGGCGCCGAGGTGGTCGACATCAGCGACGTCTACGACTACCTGACCAGCCAGGGCTACTTCTACGGCCCGATGTTCCGCGGCCTGAAGGCGGTCTGGCGGCGCGACAAGGAGATCTTCGCCGAGGTCGCGCTGCCCGAGGACGCGGGCGACCAGGCGGCCGAGATGCGGGTGCACCCCTCGCTGCTGGACGCCGCGCTGAGCGCCACCGACTTCCTCGGCGGCCGCAAGCCGCAGGACATCGGCGCCTCCCAGCTGCCGTTCGCCTGGACCGGGGTGCGGCTCTTCAAGGGCGGCGCACCGCGCCTGCGGGTGCGGATCAACTGGTTCTCCTCGGACGCCAAGGTGGGCTCGGACGCGGTGCGCCTGGAGCTCTCCGACACGGTGGGCAACCCGGTGCTGGCGGTGGAGTCGCTGGTGGTCCGGGCGGTCACCCCGGACCGGGTCGCGGCGGCCGCGGCGGCCTCCACCGGCACCCGGCAGCGCGAGTCGCTCTACCAGGTCGGCTGGACCCACACCACGACCGGCGTGGCGCAGGACGCGGCCGCCGGCGCCTGGGCCCAGCTGGGCGCGGGCGACCTGGAGTTGGACGTGCCGCGGTACGCCGACCTGGCGGCGCTGGCCGCCGCGCAGCCGACCCCGGAGCTGGTGGTGTACCAGGTCCCGGCCGGCTCGGCCGACGACGTCCCCGGCGGTGTCCGCGCCGTCCTGGCCGAGGTGCTGGCGCTCACCCAGGACTGGCTGGACGAGCCGAAGTTCGGCAACTCCAAGCTGATGCTGGTGACCCACCGTGCGGTCGGCATCGAGGACGAGCCGGTCGACCTGACCCAGGCACCGGTCTGGGGCCTGATCCGCTCGGCCCAGCAGGAGAACCCGGACCGGCTGCTGCTGCTCGACCTGGACGGCGGCCGGCTGACCCCGGCAGTCGCCGCCCTCGGCGAGCCGGAACTGGCGGTGCGCGGGGCCCAGTTGCGGGTGCCGCGACTGGCCGGGGTGCCGACCAGCGAGGCGGAGCGCCCGGCGCCGTGGGACGGCGGGTCGACCGTGCTGCTCACCGGCGGCACCAGTGGGCTGGGCGCGCTGCTGGCCCGCCACCTGGTCACCGTGCACGGGGTGCGGCACCTGCTGCTCACCAGCCGCAGCGGTGCGGCCGCCCCGGCGGCGCGCGAACTGGCCGAGGAGCTGGGCGCGCTGGGCGCCGAGGTGCGGATCGAGGCCTGCGACGCGGCCGACCGCGAGGCGCTGGCCGCGCTGCTGGCGAGCGTGCCGGCCGCGCACCCGCTGCGCGCCGTGGTGCACGCGGCCGGCGTGATGGACAACGCCCTGCTCGGCAGCCTGACCGCCGAGCAGCTGGAGGCGGTGCTGCGGCCCAAGGTGGACGGCGCCTGGAACCTGCACGAGCTGACCAAGGAGCTGCCGCTGTCGGCCTTCGTGCTCTACTCCTCGGTCTCCGGCCTGGTGATGGGCGCCGGACAGGCCAACTACGCGGCCGCCAACCGGTTCTGCGACGCACTGGCGCAGCACCGGCAGCGGGCCGGCCTGCCGGCCACCACCCTCGCCTTCGGCCTCTGGACCACCCAGACCGGCCTGGGCGGCGGCGCGGTGGACGCGGAGCTGGAGGAGCAGCGGATGGCCGCCCTCGGCCTGCCGCCGATGTCCTCGGCGGAGGGCCTGGTGCTCTTCGACGAGGCCGTCTCGCTCGCGCTGCCGGTGCTGGTCCCGATGCGCCTGGACCCGGCCGCGCTGGTCGCCTCCGGCGCGCTGACCTCCCCGCTGCTGCGCGAGGTGGCCCAGGCCGCCCCGGCCCGCAGGGCGCCGCGCGCCGCCGCGGCCGCCAAGCCGGCCGAGCCGGTCCAGCAGGGCGGTCTGGAGCAGCGGCTGGCCCCGCTGGACGCGGCCGAGCGCGAGCGGGTCCTGCTGGACCTGGTCCGCACCCACGTCGCGGCGGTGCGCCACGACGAGCCGGACGCGATCGACCTGGGCCGCGGCTTCACCGAGATGGGTCTGGACTCGCTGGCCGCGATCGAGCTGCGCAACCGGCTGCAGACCGCCACCGGCATGCGGCTGCCCGCGACCCTGATGTTCGACTACCCCAACCCCGGCGCGCTGGCCCGGTTCCTGCTGGAGGAGCTGCAGCCGCAGCTGCCCGCGGCCCCGGCGGCCGCCGCTGCCGCCGCGCCGACCGGTGCGCCGGCGGCCGGCGACGACGCGGCGCTGCGCCGGCGGATCGACGCGATCCCGCTGGCGGCCCTGCGCGAGGCCGGCCTGCTGGACCGGCTGCTGGAGCTGGCGGGGGGCACCGATGCGCCCGCCCCGGCCGCCGCGGCGATCAGCAGCATGGACATCGGCGACCTGGTCCGCGCGGCGCTCGCCGGCAGCGACAACAACTGAGCGGAAGGGCAGCAACGTTCCCATGGAGACCTCGGTCGACCAGATCGTGGCCGCACTGCGCGCCTCGATGCTCGACAACGAGCGGCTGCGTCAGCAGAACCAGCAGCTCACCGAAACGGCCAGTGAGCCGATCGCCATCGTCGGCATGGCCTGCCACTACCCCGGCGGCATCGACTCCCCCGACGAGCTCTGGCAGCTGGTCGAGGCCCGCGGCGACGCGGTGACCGGGTTCCCGGCCGACCGCGGCTGGGACCTGGCGGGCCTGTACGACCCGCGCCCGGGCACGCCCGGCAAGAGCATCGCCCGCGAGGGCGGGTTCCTGTACGACGCGGCCGACTTCGACGCGGAGTTCTTCGGGATCTCGCCGCGCGAGGCGCTGGGCATGGACCCGCAGCAGCGCCTGCTGCTGGAGACCGCCTGGGAGGCGATCGAGAGCGCCGGGGTGGACCCGCGCTCGCTGAACGGCACCCGCACCGGCGTCTTCGCCGGCGTGATGTACCACGACTACGGGTTCGGGACCAGCGACGGCAGCCTGGTCTCCGGCCGGGTCGCCTACACCCTGGGGCTGGAGGGCCCGGCGGTCACCGTCGACACCGCCTGCTCCTCCTCGCTGGTCGGCCTGCACTGGGCGGTGCAGGCGCTGCGGGCCGGCGACTGCACGCTGGCGCTGGCCGGCGGCGTCACCGTGATGACCACGCCCGACATGTTCGTCTACTTCTCCACCCAGCGGGGTCTGGCGGCCGACGGACGGTGCAAGTCCTTCTCGGCCGCCGCCGACGGCACCGGCTGCTCCGAGGGCGTCGGCGTGCTGGTGCTGGAGAAGCTCTCCGACGCCCGCCGCAACGGGCACCCGGTGCTGGCGCTGGTCCGCGGCTCGGCGGTCAACCAGGACGGCGCCTCCAGCGGCATGACCACCCCGAACGGTCCGGCCCAGCAGCGGGTGATCAAGCAGGCCCTGGCCTCGGCCGGGCTGACCCCGGCGGACGTGGACGCGGTCGAGGCCCACGGCACCGGCACCAAGCTGGGCGACCCGATCGAGGCGCAGGCGCTGCTGGCCACCTACGGCCGGCAGCGCCCGGCGGACGGGCGGCCGCTGCTGCTCGGCTCGATCAAGTCCAACCTGGGCCACACCCAGGCGGCGGCGGGCGCGGCCGGCATCATCAAGATGATCATGGCCATGCGGCACGGCGTGCTGCCCGGCACCGTGCACCTGAACGAGCCGACCCCGCACGTGGACTGGACGGCGGGCGCGGTCGACCTGCTGACCGAGAACCGGCCGTGGCAGGCCGCGGACCGGCCGCGCCGGGCCGGGGTCTCCTCGTTCGGGATGAGCGGCACCAACGCGCACGTGATCCTGGAGGAGCCGCCGGCCGCCCCGGCGGACGCCGAGGAGGCGGTCGGGCCGGTGGCCGGCCCGGTGCCGCTGCTGCTCTCGGCCCGCTCGCCCGAGGCGCTGCGGGCCCAGGCCGGTCGGCTGCGCACGGCGCTGACGGAGCGTCCGGGGCTGACCGTGCTGGACACCGCCCACTCGCTGGCCACCGGGCGCACCCCGTTCGAGCACCGGGCCGCGGTGGCGGTCGCCGACCGGGAGGCGGCGCTGGCCGCGCTGACCGCGCTGGAGCAGGGCGACGAGCAGCTGACCGCCAGGGCCGACGGCCGCAAGCTGGCCTTCCTGTTCACCGGCCAGGGCGCCCAGCGGCTCGGCATGGGCCGCGAACTGCACGCCGCCTTCCCGGTCTTCGCGGCCGCCTTCGACGCGGCCGCCGCGGAGCTGGACCGGTTCCTGGACCGGCCGCTGAAGGAGGTGGTCTGGGGCGGGGACGCCGAGCTGCTGGAGCGCACCCTGTACACCCAGACCGGGCTCTTCGCGCTGGAGACGGCGCTCTTCCGGCTGCTGGAGTCCTGGGGCGTGCGGCCCGACTACCTGGCCGGGCACTCGATCGGCGAGCTGGCCGCCGCGCACGCCGCCGGCGTCCTCTCGCTGCCGGACGCGGCGGCCCTGGTGGCGGCGCGCGGCGCGCTGATGCAGGCGCTGCCGGCCGGCGGCGCGATGCTCGCGGTGCAGGCCACCGAGGCCGAGGTCGCCGACCTGGGGGTCGACGTCGCCGCGGTCAACGGGCCGCGCTCGGTGGTGCTCTCCGGGGCGGAGGCGGCGATCACCGCGATCGAGGAGAGGCTGCGCGGCGAGGGCCGCAAGGTCAAGCGGCTGCGCGTCTCGCACGCCTTCCACTCCGCGCTGATGGAGCCGATGCTGGCGCAGTTCCGCGCAGTGGCGCAGCAGGTGACGTACCGTCAGCCGGTGATCCCGGTCGTCTCCGACGTCACCGGGACCCTGGCCGACGCGCTCACCGACCCGGAGTACTGGGTGCGCCACGTCCGCGCGGCGGTCCGGTTCGCCGACAGCGTCGGTTTCCTGGCCGAGCGGGGCGTGACCACCTTCCTGGAGCTGGGACCGGACGGCGTGCTCAGCGCGCTCGGCCAGGAGTGCCTGGCCGAGGAGCGGCCGGCCGTCTTCCTGCCGCTGCTGCGGGCCGGGCGGGACGAGCAGCGCGAGCTGGTCGCCGCCGCCGGCGCCGCCTGGACCCGCGGGGTGGCCACCACCTGGGCCGCGTTCTTCGCCGGGCGCGGGGCGCGCCGGGTGGAGCTGCCGACCTACGCCTTCCAGCACCACCGGTACTGGTCCGAGGCGCAGATCACCCAGTCCGCCGACGCCTCCCGGCTGGGCCAGCGCCCCGCCGACCACCCGCTGCTGGCCGCGCAGGTGACCCTGCCGGAGAGCGGCGACCTGGTGCTCACCGGGCGCCTGTCCGTCACCGAACTGCCCTGGCTGGCCGACCACGCGATCCGCGGCACCGTCCTGCTGCCGGGCACCGCACTGGTGGAGCTGGCGATCAAGGCCGGTGACCAGGTGGGCTGCCCGCGCCTGGAGGAGCTGACCATCGCGGCGCCGTTCGTGCTGCCCGCCGAGGGGGCGGTGGCCGTGCAGCTGCTCGCCGCCGCGCCGGACGAGCTCAACCGCCGGGCGGTCACGGTGCACTCACGGGCGGAGGGCTCGGAGGAGTGGGTGCTGCACGCCCAGGGCTTCCTGGCCCCGGCGCCCGACGCCCTGATCGTCGGCGACCTGGCCGAGTGGCCGCCGCCGGGCGCCGCCGAGCTCGACCTGGCCGGCGCCTACCAGCGGATCGCCGAGCGCGGCTACGACTACGGCCCGCAGTTCCAGGGCCTGCGGGCGGCCTGGCGGCGCGGAGACGAGGTCTTCGCCGAGGTCGCGCTGCCGGACGCCACCGACGCGGCCAGCTACGGCCTGCACCCCGCGCTGCTGGACGCCTCGATGCACGCCGACCTGCTGAACGAGGACGAGGGGGCCACCCTGCTCCCGTTCGCCTGGACCGGGGTCACCCTGCACGCCGCCGGCGCCGCCGCCCTGCGGGTGCGGGTGCGGCGCGAGGGCAGCGAGGAGGTCACCTCGATCCTGGTCGCGGACCAGGAGGGGCGGCCGGTGCTCTCGGTGGACTCGCTGGTCTCCCGGCCGGTGACGCAGGAGCAGCTGACGGGGGGTCGCGGGCAGTCGCTGTTCCGGATCGGGTGGTCGGAGACGGCACCCGGCGAGACGGTCGCCGCCACAGACCTGCGAGTGTTCCGGGTCCCGGTCACCGGCGACGAACTGCCCGACACCGCACTCACCCAGACCCTGACCGCCCTGCAGGACTTCCTCGCCCA
>NZ_JBHYKG010000112.1:0-25241 GCF_042741245.1 Kitasatospora sp. NPDC058965 | reverse complement strand
TCCCCGAGGACTCCGCGCACCCCGTCAGCCGGGCCGCCGGGCGCGGCTACTGCTTGGTGTAGAGGGTGGCGGTGGCCTCCAGCGGCAGCTGGGGCAGCGTCAGCACCCGGCCGTCGTCGGAGGCGAAGATCTGCTGGTCCTGGAACGAGAGGAACTGCGAGTCCTTGGTGGCGAAGGAGAAGGTCGGCGCGAAGGTGCCGTCGGCCGCCGCCATGGTGCCCACCTGGGCGGCCTTCCCGTAGCCGTTCATGGCGATCACGGTCGGGCTGGTGCCGCCGGTCTTGTTGACCAGCCGGATGCCCTCCTCGGCACCCGCGTCCTTGGTCCACAGGGTCTTGCCCGAGCCCAGGTCGATCGCCCGCAGCGCGGTCTTGCTGCCCTGGTTGACCTCGATGTAGAAGGTGTTGCCGATGACCAGGGACTTGGTCAGGGTGGAGCCGTCCACGGTGGGGCGCAGCTTGTCCTCGCCGGTGACCTTCAGCGGGATCCTGGTGGTGGGGTTGAAGTTGGAGTCGAGCACCACCATGTAGTCCTGGTCCACGCCGGAGGCGATCTGCAGCACGATCGGCTTGGTGGCCAGGATGCCCTCGATCCGCTCGGTGTCACCGGTCAGCGGGAAGGAGCCGAAGGGCTTGCCGTCGGAGGCGCTGAGCAGCTGCAGCTGCTGCTTGGGGCTGCCGTCCGAGCAGTAGTCGCTGACCACGATCAGGCTGCCGCCCGCCACCGCGGACTCGTTGCAGTAGTCGCCGCGGTCCTTGTAGGACCACAGCTTCGAGCCGTCGGTGATGCTGAAGCCCTCCAGCAGCGCGCTGCTGGCGGCGGCCACGGCGGTGTCCGAGACGGTGATCTGGGTGTCGTAGCTCTTGCGGTCCAGCGACTGGCCGACCTTGAAGATCAGCTTGCCGGTGGTGGCGTCCACCGCGCCGACCGAGGCGCAGTCGTCGTCGCCCAGGTTGAAGGCGACGCCGCCGATGTTCTTCGTGTTGACGCCCGGGGACATGCTGCAGAAGGCCTTGGTGCCGGCCGGCGCGGGCAGCGTCCAGGCCTGCTTGCCGTCGCTGAGGTTGTAGGCCGTCAGCCCGGCGGCGTCGCCGCGCACCACCAGCTTGTCGGTGATCCAGGTGCCGATGGTCTCGTGGTCGCTGGCGTTGCCGGTGGCCTTGGGCACGGTCCAGCTGGCCGCCAGCTTGCCGCTGGTGCCGGTGCCGCCGCCGCCCGTGCTGCCGCTGGACGAGCCCGCGGTCGAGCCGCCGGCCGTGTTGTGGTTCGGCGCCGGGGGATTGAAGAGGATGACCAGGCCGATCACGATGCCGATGGTCAGTACGGTGCCGGCGATCGCGCCGAACACGAAGACCGGGTTGCGCTGCTTGGCCGGGGGCGGGGTCTGGCCGCCGACGACGGTCGGCTGGCCGCCGCCCTGCGCGGGGTAGCCGTACCCGAAGCCGGCCTGCGGCTGCTGCGGGGCCTGGGCCTGCGGCTGGCCGAACTGCGGCTGGGGCTGGCCGTACCCGGCCTGCGGGGCGCCGGCCTGGGGCTGGCCGTAGCCGGCCTGCGGCGCCTGCGGGTAGCCGTAGGCGCCGCCGCCCTGCGGGTCGTACGGGCCCGTCGGCAGGCCGCCGCCCTGCGGGGCGCCCTGCGCGGGGAACGCCGGTGCGGTCGGCTGGTAGGCCACCCCCGCGGCGCCGGCCTGCGGCGGTGCGCCGGCCGGTGCGCCCGGCTGGGTGCCCTGGCCGGGGACGGCTGCCCCGTCCAGCTGCGTCCTCTGGTCCGCGACCGCCGCCGGGTCGACTCCGGGCCGCTGCGGTACCCCGCCGCCCGCGCTGGGCTGATCCCCTGCCATGTGATGCCCCGTCATTGTTCGTTTCGGGCCGCCCCCGCCCGGTGCTGTCGGGGCACCGGAGGTCCAACGGGCGGCTGAGATTTACGGGACATCGTAGAGGGGCCTCCTGCGACGACCGGATCAAGGGCCGCCCGTGGCGCCGCGCGCGCGGCGGGCGGGGTGCGCGCCGGGCTCGGAGGCGCTGCGGCTGCGCGGGGGCACCGGCTCGGCATAGAGTTCACAAGTTGAAGGTGAACTTCTGGTATCGGCGAGCTCTGCCGCAAGGGCGCGGCGGGGGCCGGGGACGATCGGGTTCCCGAGCCCGGAGGAGGGTAATTCATGTCCATGGACACGCCGGGGTCGCAGTCCTCGTTGCACCGCGCCAACCTCGAACGGGTGCTGCGCGCGGTGCGGATGGCGGGTTCGCTGACCCAGGCCGAGATCGCCCGCACCACCGGCCTGTCGGCGGCCACCGTCTCCAACATCGTGCGCGAGCTCAAGGAGAGCGGCACGGTGGTGGTGGCCGACACCTCCTCGGGCGGCCGCCGGGCCCGCAGCGTCTCGCTCAGCGGTGACGCCGGGATCGTGGTCGGGGTCGACTTCGGCCACTCCCACCTGCGGGTGGCGGTGGGCAACCTGGCCCACCGGGTGCTCGCCGAGGAGAGCGAGCCGATCAACGTGGACGTCTCGGCGGAGCAGGGCTTCGCCCGGGCCGAGGCGCTGGTGGCCCGGCTGCTGGAGCAGGCCGGGTTCCGCCCGGACAAGGTGATCGGGGTGGGCCTGGGCGTGCCGGGCCCGATCGACGTGGAGACCGGTGCGCTGGGCTCGACCGCGATCCTGCCCGGCTGGACCGGCATCGCGCCCGCCCGCGAGCTCTCCCAGCGCCTGGGCATGGAGGTGTACGTCGACAACGACGCCAACCTGGGCGCGCTGGGCGAACTGGTCTGGGGCGCCGGCCGCGGGCTGAGCGACCTGGCCTACATCAAGGTGGCCAGCGGCGTGGGTTCCGGGCTGGTCATCAACGGGCAGATCTACCGGGGGCCGGGCGGAACGGCCGGCGAGATCGGGCACATCACGCTGGACGAGGCGGGGCCGGTCTGCCGCTGCGGGAACCGGGGCTGCCTGGAGACATTCGTCGGTTCGCGCTATCTGCTCAACCTCTTGAACGCGAGCCACGACCGGGAGCTGACGCTTTCCGCCGTGGTCCAACTGGCGCAGCAGGGCGACCTGGGGTGCCGGCGGGTGATCGCGGACGCCGGGCGGCAGATCGGGACCGGCGTGGCCACCCTGTGCAACCTGCTCAATCCGCGCCGGGTGATCCTCGGCGGAGACCTGGCCGAGGCCGGTGAGCTGGTGCTTTCCCCCATTCGCGACTCGGTGGCGCGCTACGCGATCCCGTCCGCGGCCCGGCAGCTGTCCATCGTGCCCGGCACGCTGGGTGGTCGGGCCGAGGTGCTCGGGGCCCTGGCCCTGGTGATGAGCGAGATGGGCGAAACCGGTGCAATCGGACACGCGAGCCACGCCGTGGGAGCGCGATCCTGACAACTGAAGTCCCTCCCAAGAGGGACAAAACATGACGATGTCCAGGGGTTAGGTCTCGGCTTAGCCTTCGGGAAGGTAACGAAAGGGTTTGGATCTCCGAAGGCTTGGGTTTACTTGTTGACGCCAAGGCGAGGTGGAAGGTTGACTCCCTTCCACCTCGCCGCAATGTTGCGGCTCTGTCAGGGAGGCTCCCCCACATGAACGCAATGATGCGTCGCGTTGTCATCGGCACTGCCGCCGTTTCGATGGCTCTCACCATGGCCGCCTGTGGCAAGGCCGGGAACAGCAGCAGCAGCTCCAACTCCGCGAGCTCCGGCGACACCAAGACCGTCGGCCTGCTGCTGCCGGAGAACTCCTCCTCGGTGCGCTACGAGTCCTTCGACAAGCCGCTGATCGAGGCCAAGGTCAAGTCGCTCTGCCCCGACTGCACCGTCAAGTACAACAACGCCAACGGTGACGCGGCGACCCAGAAGCAGCAGTTCGACACCCTGGTCTCGCAGGGCGTGAAGGTGATCCTGCTCGACGCGGTCAACGCCAAGGGCACCGCGGCCTGGGTGACGGACGCTCAGAAGAAGGGCGTCAAGGTCATCGCGTACGACCGGCTCGCCTCCGGCCCGGTCTCCGCCTACGTCTCCTTCGACAACGAGAAGGTCGGCGAGCTGCAGGGCCAGGCCCTGGTCGACGCGCTGGGCGCGAACGCCAAGAGCGCCAACATCGTCATGATCAACGGTGACGACGCGGACCCGAACGCGGGCATGTTCAAGGCCGGCGCCCACAAGGTGCTGGACACCGGCGTCGCGAAGATCGCCTACGAGCAGTCCGGTGAGTGGAAGCCCACCGTGGCCAGCCAGAAGATCGGTGCCGCCATCACCGCTCTGGGCAAGAACGGCTTCCAGGCCGTCTACTCCGCCAACGACGGCATGGCCGCCGCCATCGTCACCGCGCTCAAGGCCCAGGGCATCACCAACATGCCGGTCGGCGGCCAGGACGCGGCCTCCGACGCGATCCAGCGCATCCTGACGGGCGACCAGGCCTACACCATCTACAAGGCCTACAAGCCGGAGGCCGAGGGCGCCGCCACCATCGCGGTCAACCTGCTGCACGGCCTGGACGTGACCGGTGTCGCCACCGCCATGACCAACAGCGACGGCACCAACGTCCCGTCCCTGCTGCTCACCCCGGTCGTGGTCACCAAGGCCAACGTCAAGGACACGGTGATCGCCGACGGCCTGTACAAGGCCTCGGACATCTGCACCGCGCAGTACGCCGACGCCTGCAAGGCCGCCGGCATCCAGTAAGTACCACCCCTCCCGGCCGGTCGGGCCCCACCACAATCCCCCCGTCGGGCCCGGCCGGCCACCACCCAGTACCACCGCGTGCGCGAGAGCCCGATCGAGCCGCGCCACCCAACTCCCTATGGAGCCCACAACCATGGCCCAGACAGCCGCACCCGTACTGGCGTTGCGCGGAGTCTCCAAGCGATTCGGCGCCGTCCAGGTGCTCACCGGTGTCGACCTGGAGGTGCACGCCTCCTCGGTCGTCGCCCTGGTCGGCGACAACGGCGCCGGCAAGTCCACCCTGGTCAAGACGATCGCCGGCGTGCACCCGATCGACGAGGGCACCATCGAGTGGGAGGGCCGCCGGGTCCACCTGAACCGCCCTCAGGACGCGCAGGCGCTCGGTGTCGCGACGGTCTACCAGGACCTCGCGCTCTGCGACAACCTCGACGTCGTCGCCAACCTCTTCCTGGGCCGCGAACTGATCCGCGGCGGCCGCCTCGACGAGGTGGCGATGGAGAAGCGGGCGAAGGAGCTGCTCGACACGCTCTCGATCCGGATCCCCAGCGTGCGGATCCCGGTGGCCTCGCTCTCCGGCGGTCAGCGCCAGGTGGTCGCGATCGCCCGCGCGCTGATCGGCGACCCGAAGATCGTGATCCTGGACGAGCCGACCGCCGCCCTCGGCGTCGAGCAGACCGCCCAGGTCCTGGACCTGGTCGAGCGGCTGCGCGACCGCGGCCTCGGCGTGATCCTGATCAGCCACAACATGGCGGACGTCCGCGCGGTCGCGGACGAGGTCGCGGTGCTGCGCCTGGGCCGCAACAACGGCATCTTCCGGGTGGCCGACGCCACCCAGGAGGTCATCATCTCGGCCATCACCGGCGCCACCGACAACGCGGTGACCCGCCGTCAGGCCCGGGTGTCGGAGGGGACGAAGTGAGCAAGCACGCCAGCACCCAGACGAACGGCAGTCCCGTGACCCAGAACACCGACAGTGCGGCACCGAGCCCGGCCGTGGACCCGCGGCTGCTGGTCCGCGAGCAGGGCCTGACCGGCTACCTGGGCGAGTTCAAGCGGAAGCTGCGCAGCGGCGACCTCGGCTCGCTCCCCGTGGTGATCGGCCTGATCCTGATCGCCGCCATCTTCCAGGGCATCACCGGCAAGTTCCTCACCGCCGGCAACCTGTCCAACATCACCCTGTACATCGCCGGCCCCGGCCTGATCTCGGTCGGCATCGTCTTCGTGCTGCTGCTCGGCGAGATTGACCTGTCGCTCGGCTCGGTGGCCGGCGTCTCGGCCGCGCTGTCCGCGGTGCTCTCCATCCAGCACGGCGTCAACGAGTACGCGGCGGCCCTGATAGCCGTGGTCGCGGCGCTCGCGATCGGTGCGCTGCACGGCTTCTTCTTCGCCAAGATCGGCGTGCCCGCCTTCGTGGTCACCCTGGCCGGCCTGCTCGCCTGGAGCGGTCTGCAGGGCTGGATCATGGGCAACACCGGCACCCTGAACAACATCCCGAACGGCTTCATCGCCCACCTGGACAACTACTTCTTCGACTCGGTGGCCGCCGCGTACGGCCTGGCCGCGGTCAGCGTGGCCGGCTACCTGGTCGCCGCGCTGATGGGCGCCAAGAGCCGGCGCCGGGCGGGCCTGCTCGCCAAGCCGGTCAGCGAGATCGTGCTGCGCGCCGCGGTGCTGGCGGTGCTCGCCTTCGGCGCCGCGTACACCCTGAACCAGGACCGCGGCCTGCCGCTGGCGCTGGTGGTCTTCCTCGGCGTCGTGGTCGTCACCGACTTCGTGCTGCGCCGCACCTCCTACGGCCGCAAGGTGTTCGCCGTCGGCGGCGGCGTCGAGGCGGCCCGCCGGGCCGGCATCAACGTGGCCTGGGTGCGGATCTCGGTCTTCATGATCTCGGCCGGGCTGGCCGCGGTCGGCGGTCTGTTCATCGCCTCGCAGGCCGGCTTCGCGGACAAGCAGCTGGGCAGCGGCAACGTCCTGATGAACTCCATCGCGGCGGCCGTCATCGGCGGCACCAGCCTGTTCGGCGGCCGCGGCAAGACCTGGTCGGCGCTGCTGGGCATGCTGGTGATCCAGTCCATCGTCACCGGCCTGGACCTGCAGGGCATCAGCCAGTCGATCCAGTACATGATCACCGGTGCGGTGCTGCTGGCCGCCGTCGTGCTGGACTCGGTCTCCCGCCGGACCCAGAAGTCCTCCGGCCGCGGCTGACCTCGCCGAACACCACCGAAGGCCCGGGACACGCTCCTCTCTAGGGGCGTGTCCCGGGCCTTCGTGCGCCCCTCCCGGCTCAAGCTGTCCGCGAGGTGGACATTAGACTCGACCAGCCGGGTGGGCCGACAGCCTGCCGGGACACGTACCGAAACGAGGAGGAACGGGTGCCCCTGCTGACCCGCATCCGGGGACCGCGCGATCTCGACCGGCTCACGCCCGCGCAGCTGCCGGCCCTGGCCGAGGAGATCCGCGCCTTCCTGATCGAGGAGGTCGCCAAGACCGGCGGGCACCTGGGCCCCAACCTCGGCGTGGTGGAGCTGACCATCGCGCTGCACCGGGTCTTCGACTCCCCGCGCGAGCGGATCCTCTTCGACACCGGGCACCAGTCCTACGTGCACAAGCTGCTGACCGGCCGGCAGGACTTCACCCGGCTGAAGATGAAGGGCGGCCTGTCCGGCTACCCCGCGCGGGCCGAGTCCGAGCACGACGTGATCGAGAACTCGCACGCCTCCACCGTGCTCGGCTGGGCCGACGGCATCGCCAAGGCCAACCAGCTGCTCGGGCTGAAGGACTGCCCGGTGGTCGCGGTCACCGGCGACGGCGCGCTGACCGGCGGGATGGCCTGGGAGGCGCTGAACAACATCGCCGAGGGCGAGGACCGCCCGGTGGTGATCGTGGTCAACGACAACGAGCGCTCCTACGCGCCGACCATCGGCGGCCTGGCCAACCACCTGAGCACGCTGCGCACCACCCAGGGCTACGAGCGCTTCCTGTCCTGGGGCCGGGACGCGCTGCAGCGCACCCCGGTGGTCGGCCAGCCGCTGGCGGACGCGCTGCACGGCGCCAAGAAGGGCCTGAAGGACTTCATCGCCCCGCAGGGCATGTTCGAGGACCTGGGCCTGAAGTACCTCGGTCCGATCGACGGCCACGACATCGCCGCGCTGGAGTCCGCACTGCGCAAGGCGCGCGGCTTCGGCGGCCCGGTGATCGTGCACTGCATCACCGAGAAGGGCCGCGGCTACCACGCGGCGCTCAACAACGAGGAGGACCGCTTCCACGCGGTCGGCGTGATCCACCCCGACACCGGCCTGCCGGTGAAGACCTCGGGCAAGGACTGGACCTCGGTCTTCGGCGAGGAGATGGTCGAGCTCGGCCGGGAGCGCAAGGACCTGGTCGCGATCACCGCGGCGATGCTGCACCCGGTGGGCCTGGCGCCGTTCGCCAAGGCCTTCCCGGAGCGCACCTTCGACGTCGGCATCGCCGAGCAGCACGCCGCGGTCTCCGCGGCCGGCCTGGCCACCGCCGGGCTGCACCCGGTGGTGGCGGTCTACGCGACCTTCCTCAACCGGGCCTTCGACCAGGTCCTGATGGACGTGGCGCTGCACCGGCTGGGCGTCACCTTCGTGCTGGACCGGGCCGGCGTCACCGGCACCGACGGCGCCTCGCACAACGGCATGTGGGACATGTCGATCCTGCAGGTGGTCCCCGGGCTGCGGCTGGCCGCCCCGCGCGACGCCGAGCAGCTGCGCGCGCAGCTGCGCGAGGCCGTGCAGGTCAAGGACGCGCCGACGGTGGTGCGCTTCTCCAAGGGCTCGGTCGGCGCCCCGGTGCCGGCGCTCGGCCGGATCGGCGCGATGGACGTGCTGCACGGCTCCGCCGACCTGCTGCCCGAGGGCGAGGAGCGGGCCGACGTGCTGATCGTCTCGGTCGGCGCGATGGCTCCGGTCTGCCTGGAGGCGGCCGCGCTGCTGGACGCCCAGGGGATCAGCGCGACCGTGGTCGACCCGCGCTGGGTCAAGCCGGTGGACCCGGCGCTGCCGGGCCTGGCCGCCGAGCACCGCGTGGTGGTCACGGTCGAGGACAACGGCCGGGCCGGCGGCGTCGGCGCGGCGGTCGCCCAGGCGCTGCGCGATGCCGAGGTGGACCTGCCGGTGCGCGACTTCGGCATCCCGCAGGAGTTCCTGGACCACGCCAAGCGCGAGGAGATCATGGCGGAGATCGGGCTGACCGCTCCGGACATCGCCCGCCAGGTCACCGCACTGGTCTCGCGGCTGGACCTGGGCGCCGAGGTCAGCGGTCTGACAAAGTGACCGTCATAATCAAGGCTGATTCCAGCACTGTGTGTCTCAGGCACGGCGGGTAGGTTGTCCCTCGTGCCGACCGACACCACGAACCCCATGCTGCTGCCCACCGCCCGCCCGGCCACCCGGCCCGGCGGGCGGTGGGCCGCCGCACTGGCCCTGCGGGTGCGGACCGGCTACTGGACCAGACTGGTCCCGGTGCTGGCGGTGCTCGCGGTCGCCACCCACGTGCCCTCCTTCATGCGGCCGGTGTGGAGCCCCGACGAGGGGTACCTGGCCACCCAGGCCCGGATGCTGGCCGACGGCGGGGTGCTCTACGACACCGTGGTGGACCGCAAGCCGCCGCTGCTGCCCTGGCTCTACGAGGCCTGCTTCTCGATCTTCGGCTCGCTGTCGCTCTGGCCGCTGCGCACCCTGGCGATCGTGGCGCACCTGGTGACCGCCGTCATGCTCGCCTCGATCGCGCGCGGGCGCTGGGGCAACCGGGCCGGTGGCGCGGCCGGCGCGCTCTACCTGATGCTCTCCATCGGGCTGTCGCCGGAGGACACCCAGGCCGCCACCTTCGAGGTCTTCATGCTGCCCGCGATGGTGGCCGCCTTCCGGTACGCCGAGCGGCGCCGCTGGCTGGCGGCCGGGATCGCGGTGGCGGTCTGCTCGCTGACCAAGCAGACCGGCGGCGCGGTGCTGCTGCCGGTGCTCTGGATGCTCTGGCAGGACGCCCGGCACCGCGGCGAGCGGTGGCGCCCGGCGCTGTTCAAGACCGCCTTCGGGTTCGCACTGCCGATAGCCCTGGTCGCGGTGATCCTGACCAAGCCCAAGGGCTTCCTGTTCTGGGTGGTCACCGGCAGCGGCGACTACGCCTCGCTGGGCGGCAACTGGCTGCAGATGATCGGCCGGGCCCTGGGCAACTCGGCGATCCTGGCGGCGGCCGGGCTCGGCTTCCTGTTCCCGCTCGGCCACCGGCTCTGGGTGCGCTACCGCACCGGCCGGCCGGCCCCGACCCGCGGCGAGTCGCACGGCTCGGTGGGTGACCTGTGGGTCTGGCTGGCCTCCTCGGTGGTCGCGGTGGCCACCGGTTTCCACTTCTTCGGCCACTACTACCTGCAGCTGATGCCGCCGCTGGTGCTGCTCGGGGTGGGCGCGGTGGCCGCCTCGGCGGTGCGCTGGCGGCCGGTGATGGTCTACAGCACGGTGGCCGCCACCGCCTTCTGGGCGCTGGCCATGGCCTGGCCGGGGGAGCAGCTCGACCAGACCACCCAGGTGGCCACCGCGGTGGCCGAACGCAGCACCCCCAAGGACAAGGTGCTGATCTGGGGCATGCACCCGGAGCTCTACTGGCTCTCCGACCGCCAGCCCGCCTCCCGCTACCTGACGGCCGGGTTCCTGACCAACTTCAGCGGCGGCAAGAGCGCCGACACGGTCGGCGAGCAGTTCAGCGTGGCCGACGCCTGGCAGACCTTCGACCAGGACCTGATGGCCAACGGCCTGCCGGAGATCGTGGTGGACGACTCCGGGCACGCGCCCTACCAGCCGTACCTGGTGCCGAAGATCGAGGACCTGCTGGACACCCACTACGAGCCGGTGGGCGCCTACGGCGACACCGTGGTCTACCGCCTCAAGAAGACCGGCTGAGCCGCACGCGACCCGCCCGGAGCCGCGGGCTCCGGGCGGGTCCTCCAAGGGTGGTCAGATCCGGCGACGGTTGCCCATCACCATGCCGGCTCCGGCGGTGAAGGCGAGCAGGCAGGTCAGCCCGCCCACGATCACCTGGTTCCAGATCATGCCCCGGGTCGCGGTGTGTCCGACCGTCACGATCCACGGGGAGATGACCAGGAAGACCCCCATCGCGGCCATCGCCCAGGTCAGCCCCATCATCCGGGCCGGGGCGAGGGTGAGGCAGAGCCCCAGCGCGGCGATGGCGATGCCGAGGATCAGGTTGCAGATCACCAGTTCGTGGCTGGCGGCACTGAAGTGCACCACGTAGGGCGAGATGGCCAGGTACAGGCCGGCCAGGACGACCAGGCCGTCCACCGCCACTCCCTGGGGCCCGTCCATCATGCGTGCGTAGCGGGCGCGCATCTCGGCGATGTCCGGATGCGTGCGCAGATCACCGGCTTGATGTGAGACGTCGGCCATACGACTCGCCTCCTTCGGTGTGCAAGTCAGTTCCGCTTGGCCTACCGGTATTATGCGCTTTGTCTGGATTTGGTGTATAGCGAGACGGCCCCCGTTCCATCACGGAACGGGGGCCGTCTGCGTCACTCGGGGCCGGGCTCACCGGCCCGCCGGGCTCAGGCCGGCAGGCTGGCCAGGCCGGGGGCCAGGAACTTCTTGCCGTTGACCCGCTCGGAGACGCCCTCGCGGTCCAGGTACGGGGTGATCCCGCCCAGGTGGAACGGCCAGCCGGCGCCGGTGATCATGCACAGGTCGATGTCCTGCGCCTCGCCGACCACGCCCTCGTCCAGCATCAGGCCGATCTCCTGGGCCACCGCGTCCAGCGCCCGGGCCAGCACCTGCTCCTCGGACAGCACGCTGTCGCCGAAGGAGAGCAGCTCCAGCACCTCGGGGTCGAGGACCTGGGCGCCGTCCTGCCAGATGTAGAAGCCGCGCTTGCCGGCCTTGACCACCTTGCCGAGGTTCTCGGAGACGGTGAACCGCTCCGGGAAGGCGCCGTGCAGGGTCTCCGACACGTGCAGGGCGATGGCCGGGCCGACCAGCTCCAGCAGCGCGATCGGCGACATCGGCAGGCCGAGCGGCTGCACCGCCTTCTCGACGGTCTCGAACGGGGTGCCCTCGTCGATGACGCTCTGGATCTCGCCCATGAAGCGGGTCAGGATCCGGTTCACCACGAACGCCGGGGCGTCCTTGGTCAGGACGGCCGTCTTCTTCAGCTTCTTGGCGACCGCGAAGGCGGTGGCCAGCGAGGCGTCGTCGGTCTTCTCGGCCCGGACGATCTCCAGCAGCGGCAGGATCGCGACCGGGTTGAAGAAGTGGAAGCCGACCACGCGCTCCGGGTGCTGGAGCTTGGAGGCCATCTCGGTGACCGAGAGCGAGGAGGTGTTGGTGGCCAGGATCGTGGTCGGCGAGACCACGGCCTCCAGCTCCGCGAGGACGTTCTGCTTGACGCCCATCTCCTCGAACACGGCCTCGATGACGAAGTCCGCGTCGCCGAAGGCGGTCGCCTTGTCCAGGTGACCGGAGACCAGGCCCTTGAGCTTGTTGGCCTTGTCGCCGTTGACCCGGCCCTTGGCCAGCAGCTTGTCGATCTCGCCGTGCACGTAGCCGACGCCCTTGTCGATCCGCTCCTGGTCGATGTCGGTGAGCACCACCGGCACCTCGAGGCGGCGGGCGAACAGCAGCGCCAGCTGCGAGGCCATCAGGCCGGCACCGACCACGCCGATCTTGGAGACCGGGCGGGCCAGCGACTTGTCCGGCGCGCCGAACGGCTTCTTGGCCCGGCGCTGCACCAGGTTGAAGGAGTAGATGCCGGCCCGCAGCTCGCCGCCCATGATCAGGTCGGCCAGCGCCACGTCCTCGGCGTCGAAGCCCTTCTGCAGGTCGCCGTCCTTGGCCGCGGCCATGATGTCCAGGGCGCGGTAGGCGGCCGGAGCGGCCCCGTGCACCTTGGCGTCGGCGACCGCGCGGCCCCAGGCGATGCACTGGTCCCAGTTGTCGCCCCGGTCGATCTCCGGGCGCTCCACCGCGACGTCGCCCTTGAGGACCTTGGCGGCCCACAGGATCGACTGCTCCAGGAAGTCGGCCGGCTCGAAGATCGCGTCCGCGATGCCGAGCTCGAACACCTCCTTGCCCTTGAGCTGCTTGTTCTGGCTCATCGAGTTCTCGATGACGACCTTGACCGCGTTGGCCGGGCCGACCAGGTTCGGCAGGATGGTGCAGCCGCCCCAGCCGGGGACCAGGCCGAGGAAGACCTCGGGCAGCGAGAAGGCCGGGACGCCGGAGCTGACGGTGCGGTAGGTGCAGTGCAGGCCCACCTCGACACCGCCGCCCATCGCGGCGCCGTTGTAGAAGGTGAAGCTCGGCACCGGCAGCGCGGCGATCCGCTTGAAGACCTCGTGGCCGCCCTTGCCGATGGCCAGCGCGTCGCCGTGCTCCTTGAGCAGCTCGACGCCCTTGAGGTCGGCGCCGACCGCGAAGATGAACGGCTTGCCGGTGATGGCGACCGCGACGACCTTGCCGTCGGCGGCCTCCGCCTCGACCTGGTCCAGCGCCTCGGAGAGCTTGAGCAGCGAGCCCGGGCCGAAGGTGGTCGGCTTGGTGTGGTCGAAGCCGTTGTCCAGGGTGATCAGCGCGAGCCGGCCGGCCTGCAGCGGCAGGTCCAGGTGGCGCACGTGCGCGGTGGTGACGACCTCGCCGGGGAACAGCTCGGCGCCGCGCTTGAGGAGCTCAGTGGTGTTCGTCATGATCACTTACCACCCTCGAAGTGCGGGTTCTCCCAGATGACCGTGGCGCCCATGCCGAAGCCGACGCACATGGAGGTCAGGCCGTAGCGGACGTCGGGGCGCTGCTCGAAGCGGCGCGCCAGCTGGGTCATCAGGCGCACGCCGGAGGAGGCCAGCGGGTGGCCGTAGGCGATCGCGCCACCGTACGGGTTGACCCGCTCGTCGTCGTCGGCGATGCCGAAGTGGTCGAGCATGGCCAGCACCTGGACGGCGAAGGCCTCGTTGATCTCGAAGGCCTGGATGTCGTCGATGGTCAGGCCGGCCAGGCGCAGCGCCTTCTCGGTGGCCGGGACCGGGCCGTAGCCCATGACCTCGGGCTCCACGCCGGTGTAGGCGTAGGAGACCAGGCGCATCTTGATCGGCAGGCCGAGCTCCTCGGCCACGTCCTCGGCGGCCAGCAGCGAGGCGGTGGCGCCGTCGTTCAGGCCCGCCGCGTTGCCGGCGGTGATGTTGCCGTGCGGGCGGAACGGGGTCTTCAGGCCCGCCAGCATCTCCATCGTGGTGCCCGGGCGCATCGGCTCGTCCGCCGTGGCCAGGCCCCAACCGGTCTCGCCGGCCTCGGGGTTGGTGTTGCGGATGGCGATCGGCACCAGGTCGGGCTGGATGTCGCCGTTGGCGTACGCCTTGGCGGCCTTCTCCTGGGAGCGCACCGCGTAGGCGTCGCAGCGCTCCTTGGTGATGTGCGGGAAGCGGTCGTGCAGGTTCTCCGCGGTCATGCCCATGAACAGGGCGGACTCGTCGACCAGCTTCTCCGAGACGAAGCGCGGGTTCGGGTCGACGCCCTCACCCATCGGGTGGCGGCCCATGTGCTCGACGCCGCCGGCCACCACGATGTCGTAGGAGCCGAAGGCGATGCCGCCGGCGGTGGTGGTGACGGCGGTCATCGCGCCGGCGCACATCCGGTCGATCGCGTAGCCGGGGACCGACTTGGGCAGGCCGGCCAGCAGGCCGGCGGTGCGGCCGATGGTCAGACCCTGGTCGCCGATCTGCGTGGTCGCGGCGATGGCGACCTCGTCGATGCGCTCGACGGGCAGGTTCGGGTTGCGGCGCACGAGCTCGCGGATGCACTTGACGACCAGGTCGTCGGCGCGGGTCTCGTGGTAGATGCCCTTCGGGCCGGCCTTGCCGAACGGGGTGCGGACGCCGTCGACGAAGACGACGTCCCTCGAGGTACGAGGCACGGGGGGCTCTCCTCCCAGGGGACATGACATGGTGCGCAGGGCCGTGCTCGCACGCGAGCAGCGCTGCTTCACCGCCATGCTACTGGTCGGTAACCAACTTGCCCAGGGCCGGGCCGTGCCGCCGCGTGTGTCCCGCGCCACGTGCCCCGCCGGCTACCCCTGCGGGCTCGCCGGCGGACCCTCCAGGGCGGTGGCGAAGGCCTCGGCCACCACCGGGGCGACCAGCTCCACCTGCCAGCGGCGGGCCCCCAGGGCGCGCAGCGCGCCGGCCAGCGCGGGCGCGGTGGGCTCGGCGGGCGGCTCCCAGCAGACCCGGCGGACCAGCTCCGGGGTGATCAGGTTCTCGGCCGGCAGCTTGAGCCGCTCGGCCAGCTCGGTGATCGCGGCCTTCGCCCCGGTCAGCCGGGCGGCGGCCACCGGGTCCTTCTCGGCCCAGGCGCGCGGCGGCGGCGGGCCCTCGTGCGGCGCGGCGGCGGGCGGCAGCTGCGCCTCCGGGATCGCGCGGGCCCGGTCCAGCGCACCCAGCCAGAGCTCCAGCTGGCGCCGGTGCACCCGCGGCCCGAAGCCCTGCAGGGCCTGCAGCGCCGCGACGTTGGTGGGCATCGCCAGCGCGGCGGACACGATCGCCGCGTCCGAGAGCACCCGGCCCGGCGACACGTCGCGCTCCTGGGCCAGCTTGTCCCGGGACTGCCACAGCTCGCGCACGGCGGCCAGCTGCCGGCGCCGGCGGATCTTGTGCAGGCCGGAGGTGCGCCGCCACGGGTCCACCCGGGGTGCCGGGCGCGGCGCGGCGGCGATCGAGGCGAACTCCTCCAGCGCCCAGTCGAGCTTGCCCTGGCCGGCCAGCTCGGCCTCCAGCGCGTCGCGCAGCTCCACCAGCACCTCGACGTCCAGCGCGGCGTAGCGCAGCCACGGCTCGGGCAGCGGACGGGTGGACCAGTCGACCGCCGAGTGCTCCTTGGCCAGGCTGTAGCCGAGCACGTTCTCGGTCATCGGCCCGAGGCCGACCCGGGCGAACCCGGCGATCCGGCCGGCCAGTTCGGTGTCGAAGAGGCGCTGCGGGCGCATCCCGACCTCGGCCAGGCAGGGCAGGTCCTGGGTGGCGGCGTGCACCACCCACTCGACCTCTGCCAGCGCGGCGCCCAGTGCGCTCAGGTCGGGGCAGGCGATCGGGTCGATCAGTGCGGTGCCGGCGCCCGCCCGGCGCAGCTGGATCAGGTAGGCGCGCTGCCCGTACCGGTAGCCGGAGGCCCGTTCGGCGTCGACCGCGACCGGTCCGGTGCCGGCCGCGAACGCGGTGACCACGGCATCCAGCGCCGACTGGTCGGCCACCACCGGTGGCAGACCCTCCCGCGGTTCGAGCAGCGGCACCGGGGCGGTCTCTAGGGCGATGGCTTCTGCGGCGTCGGTCACCCACCAAGGGTACGACGAGCATCGCCGGGCGGACCCTGATCGTCAGGCCGGGACCAGCCCGAATGCCAAGGGAAGTCCGGAGGAAACGTTCCTCCGGACCTCCTTCGCTCTTCAGTGGATGATGCCGGTGCGCAGCGCCACCGCGACCATGCCGGCCCGGTCGCCGGTGCCCAGCTTGCGGGCGATCCGGGCCAGGTGGCTCTTCACGGTCAGCGCCGACAGGCCCATCGCCACGCCGATCGCCTTGTTGGACTGGCCCTCCGCGACCAGGCGCAGCACCTCGACCTCGCGGCCGGAGAGCTCGCGGTAGGCAGCTGGCGCACCACCGGGAGCACCCGGTGCGCCCGGCGCTCCGGCCGTCCCGGGTGCGCCCAGGTGGCCGGGCGCGCCGGGGATGCCCGGACGGCGCATCCGGCCCGCCAGCCCGGCCTGGCCCAGCGGCAGGCCCGGGCGGCCCGGCATCGCCATGGCGGTCCGGGTGCCGGTCACCACGTAGCCCTTGACGCCCCCGGCCAGCGCGCTGCGCACCGCGCCGATGTCGTCGGCCGCGGACAGTGCCAGGCCGTTGGGCCAGCCCGCCGCCCGGGTCTCGGCCAGGATGGTGAGGCCGGAGCCGTCGGGCAGGTGGACGTCGGCCACGCAGATGTCCCGCGGCGTGGAGACCCGGGGCCGGGCTTCCGCGATCGAGGAGACCTCGATGACGTCGCGCACCCCGAGGGCCCACAGATGACGGGTGACGGTGTTGCGGACCCGGGGGTCGGCGATGACCACCATCGCGGTGGGCTTGGTCGGACGGTAGGCGACCACGTTTGCGGGGTGCTCTAGCAGGACCGACACCGTGCCTCCTGAAGGGGAGTGGCGGACGGAACCCCGATGGGCGAAGGAGTCGGAGTGTTCCGCGAGTGGAAAGGGTCACAGACTGCTTCGGCATCATCCGTGCCCGGCTTTAGCGAATGATCACGATCTAGTGAGTCACAATACGGACATTTCGATCGGACATCCGGTGCGACATGCCTCTATCTCGATCAAAATCGAATGAATTCGGCACGAAACGGTCGTACCCGGAGTGATGGTTGACGCTCCGCAACCCTCTGTGAGCAGCGGGGATCCGGATTTCGGGGCCTACGGGCGGTCTGCCGGTCCGTCAGCCTTCAGTGTGAGCGGGGACGGCGGCGGGCCGGCATCGGGACCACTCCGCCGAGTGACGGCGCGTCAGCCGGGGGCAGGGGCGCGGGTGCGGTGGGCGGCAGCCCCGCGCACACGCACAGCAGGTCGGCCCAGGCCGTCAGGTGCCGCTCGAACCGGCCGTCGGCCGGCGTCCAGGAGGCCCGCAGCTCGATCTCGGTGCTGGCCTCGCGGTCGGCCAGCGCGCCGAAGTAGTGCGAGGCGCACCTGGTCACGGTGCCGCCGGGCTCGGTGAAGCCGGCGCCGTGCGTCTGCAGCGCGTCCAGCAGCCAGGACCAGCCGACCTCGCCGACCATCGGGTCGCCGGCGATCTCCGGCTCCAGCTCGGCGCGGACCATGGTGACCACCCGGAACTCGCCGTGCCAGGCCTCCTGCCCGGCCGGGTCGTGCAGCAGCACGAAGCGGCCGTCGGCCAGCTCCTCGCCGTCGACCTCGACGGTTGCGGTGACCGCCCAGCTGAACGGGGCCAGTCGGCGCGGCGCCGGGGTGGCGGCCAGGACGACCTCCGGGCGCGGCCGGACGCCGGCGAGCGCCTCGACCGCGGTACGGAACCCGAGGGGCGCCGACTCCTTGCCCGTTCCGCCGTGCTGCGCGGGGTTCCCACCGACCGATGCCATGAACTGAAGACTATGCCCAGCGGTGCCCGTCCCGGGTGACCGGCACGCAGTTCGGGTACCCGAGCGGTGCCACCGCGCCACCCCGGTCGCCACGGTGCGCCACCCCTGGGTGCCGGGCCCCTGTCTTCGGAGGATCGCACCAGTGGGCCGGGCGGGTGGGGCGGTCGGCGCGTGGCAGGATGGCCGCGTGAGTGAGACGACCGCAGCCCAGCCTTCCGCGCGCCGGAGTGCCGCGCACGACTCCGCCTTCCTGCGCGCCTGCCGGCACGAGCCGGTGCCGCACACCCCGGTCTGGTTCATGCGGCAGGCCGGCCGCTCGCTGCCCGAGTACCTGAAGGTGCGCGAGGGCATCCCGATGCTGGACTCCTGCATGCGGCCCGACCTGGTCAAGGAGATCACCCTGCAGCCGGTGCGCCGGCACAAGGTGGACGCGGCGATCTTCTTCAGCGACATCGTCGTCCCGCTCAAGGCGGTCGGCATCGACGTGGACATCAAGCCGGGGATCGGCCCGGTGATCGCCGACCCGATCCGCACCGCCGCCGACCTGGAGCGGCTGCGCCCGCTGGAGCCGGACGACGTCCCCTACATCACCGAGGCGGTCGGCCTGCTGGTCGACGAGCTCGGCAGCACCCCGCTGATCGGCTTCGCCGGCGCGCCGTTCACCCTGGCCAGCTACCTGGTCGAGGGCGGTCCGTCGAAGAACCACGAGCGGACCAAGGCGATGATGTACGGCGCCCCCGAGCTCTGGGCCGAGCTGCTGGACCGGATCGCGGTGATCACCGCCGGCTTCCTGAAGGTGCAGATCGAGGCCGGCGTCTCCGCGGTGCAGCTCTTCGACTCCTGGGTCGGCTCGCTGGCGCCGGACGACTACCGCCGCTCGGTGATGCCGTCCAGCACCAAGGTCTTCGACGCGGTGGCCGGGTACGGCGTGCCGCGGATCCACTTCGGGGTCGGCACCGGCGAACTGCTCGGCCTGATGGGCGAGGCCGGTGCCGACGTGGTCGGGGTGGACTGGCGGGTGCCGCTGAACGAGGCCGCCCGCCGGGTCGGCCCCGGCAAGGCGCTGCAGGGGAACCTCGACCCGGCGGTGCTCTTCGCGCCGACCCACGTGGTGGAGACCAAGGCCCGCGAGGTGCTGCACGCGGCGTCCGCGCTGGGCACCAGCGGGCACGTCTTCAACCTCGGGCACGGCGTGCTGCCGAGCATGGACCCGGACGCGCTGTCCCGGCTGGTGGCCTTCGTGCACGAGGCCAGCGCGCGCTGACTCAGTCCTGCGGGGTGCGCCGTCCGCGCAGGCGGCGGCGCGCCACCCAGGCGATCGGCGCCAGCACCAGCAGGAACGGCCCGACCGTGGCGAGCGCCACCAGCAGCGCCCGGACCACGGCGACCAGGGCGTGCCAGCCGACCAGCAGGGCGTGGCCGACCGACCCCCAGAAGCCGGGCCGCGGCCGGGCCGGGGGCGGTGGCGGGGCCGGCCGCTCCTCGGTGCTGAACTCCAGCGTCACGCTGGACAGCGAGGTCTTGGTGGCCAACTCCTGCGCCTGACGCTGCAGCGACTCCAGGTCCGACTCGCGCTTGCTCAACTCGCCCTCCAGCGACACCACGTCGGCCAGCGACTTGGCGTCCTGCATCAGGCCGCGGATCCGGTCCACGCTGGCCTGCTGGCTCTTCACCCGGCTGTCCAGGTCGACCTGCTGCTGGGTCAGGTCGTCGGCCTGCTGGCTGCGGGCGAGCACGGTGCCGAGGGCGGCGAGCCGTTCCAGCGACGGGCCGAAGTCGGCGGAGGGGATGCGCAGGACCAGTTCGGCGGTGCCCGCCGAGGTGTTCTCGTGCTCCACGTAGCCGTTGGCTCCGGTGGCGAGGTCGGTGGCCCGGCCGACGGCGGCGTCCAGGTCGGCGACCCGGAGGTCGAGCCGGGCGTTGTAGGCCATGGCACGGGCGGTGACGGGGGCGGCCGTGCCCCCGGCGGCGGACGGTGCCGGGACCGGCGCGGCGGGGGCGGCCGGGGCGGCCGCGGCGCCGTGGGCGGCGGAGTCGCGGGACGAGGAGCTGCCGCCGGCGCTGCAGCCGGCCAGGCCGAGGACCGCGGTCAGGGCGAGCGCGGCGGCGCGGGTTCTGTGACGGGTCATGGGACTTGGACGGAGCGGGGGCTGACGGGGTTTCAGCTCCGCGGTTGCGAGCCGGTCACGGAACGGGCACCGGTTGCTCACCGGCGGTCGGCCGGCACCCCGTGGGTTCACCCCTACGGGGCCACCCCCTGGCCGTCCGGCCGGGCCCCGGGTGCGAGACTGCCGGACATGGGAGAACCACTACCCCGGGTCGCGGTCATCGGCGGCGGCATCGCCGGCCTCACGGCCGCCGCCCGGCTCAGCGGAGCCGTCGGCGGCGCACCCCTCGCCCGGGTCACCCTGTTCGAAGCCACCGCGCAGCTCGGCGGCAAGCTGAGACGCGGCGAGGTGGGCGGCGTCCAGGTCGACCTCGGCGCCGAGTCGGTGCTCGCCCGCCGCCCCGAAGCCGTGGACCTGGCCCGTGCGGTCGGCCTGGCCGACGTCCTCGAACCGCCCACCACCGCCAGGGCCGCCGTCTGGACCAGGGGAGCGCTCCGTCCGCTGCCCGGTGGCCAGTTGATGGGCGTCCCCGGCGACCTGGCGGCGCTGGCCGCCTCCGGCGTGCTCACCCCCGAGGGCCTGGCCCGGGTGCACGCCGAGCGGCCCGCCCCGGTGGACGCGGGCACCGAGGACGTGGCGATCGGCGCCTACGTGGCCGAACGGCTCGGCCAGGAGGTGGTGGACCGGCTGGTGGAGCCGCTGCTCGGCGGGGTCTACGCCGGGCGCGCCGAGGAGATCTCGCTGCGCGCCGCCGTGCCGCAGCTGCTCGCGGTGGCGCAGGGCGGCGGTTCGCTGGTCGAGGGCGTGCACCGGCTGCTGGACCGGCCGCAGGCCGGCGGACCGGTCTTCCAGGGCCTGCGCGGCGGCATCGGCACGCTGCCGCTCGCGGTGGCCGCCGCCTGCGAGCGGGCCGGTGCCGAGCTGCGGACCGGTGCCCCGGTCGCCGAGCTGCGCCGCACCCCGCAGGGCTGGCTGGTCGACGGCCACCCGTACGACGCCGTGCTGCTCGCCGCCCCCGCGCCGGTGGCCGCCCGGCTGCTCGCCGCCGACGCCCCGGCGGCGGCCGCCGAGCTGGCCGGCATCGAGTACGCCGGGATGGCGCTGGTCACCATGGCCTTCCGGCGCGCCGACCTGACCGAACCGCCGCCCGGCAGCGGCTTCCTGGTGCCGCCGGTGGACGGCCGCTCGATCAAGGCCGCCACCTTCTCCTCGCAGAAGTGGGGCTGGCTGGCCGAAGCGGCCCCGGAGGCGTTCCTGCTGCGCACCTCGCTCGGCCGCTACCGCGAGGAGGCGGCGCTGGACCTGGACGACGCCGAGCTGGTGGCCCGCTCGCTCGCCGACCTGCGCGCCGCGGTCGGCCTGACCGCCCGTCCCTACGCCACGGCGGTGACCCGCTGGCGGGCCGGCCTGCCGCAGTACCCGGTCGGCCACCAGGACCGGGTGGCCCGGATCCGCGCCCGGGTGGCCGGGGTCGGCCGGCTCGCCCTGGCCGGCGCCGCCTACGACGGCGTCGGCATCCCGGCCTGCGTGGCGAGTGCCCGCCGCGCCGTGAACGATCTGTTGACCCCGCCGTCGATCCCGGTGGACACGAAGGGACAATGAGGACATGACTGAGACGACCGACGAGCAGCAGCCGCAGAAGAAGAAGGCCCGCGACCTGAACCAGGTCATCCGCTACACCATGTGGTCGGTGTTCAAGCTCAAGGACGTGCTCCCGGAGGACCGTTCGGGCCTGGCCGCCGAGGTCGAGGAGCTGTTCGAGCAGCTCGCCGCCAAGGACGTCACGGTCCGCGGCAGCTACGACGTCTCCGGCCTGCGGGCCGACGCCGACATCATGATCTGGTGGCACTCGGGCAGCTCGGACGACCTGCAGGAGGCCTACAACCGCTTCCGCCGCACCGGTCTGGGCCGCCTGCTGGAGCCGGTCTGGTCGAACATGGCGCTGCACCGCCCCGCGGAGTTCAACAAGTCGCACATCCCGGCCTTCCTGGCCGACGAGGTGGCCCGCGAGTACGTCTGCGTCTACCCGTTCGTCCGCTCCTACGAGTGGTACCTGCTGCCCGACGAGGAGCGCCGGGCGATGCTGGCCGAGCACGGCCGGATGGCCCGCGGCTACCCGGACGTGCGGGCCAACACCGTCGCCTCGTTCGCGCTGGGCGACTACGAGTGGCTGCTCGCCTTCGAGGCGGACGATCTGCACCGGATCGTGGACCTGATGCGCGACCTGCGCCCGTCCCGCGCGCGGCTGCACGTGCGCGAGGAGGTCCCGTTCTACACCGGCCGCCGCAAGCCGGTCAGCGAGCTGCTGGGCGGCCTGGCCTGAGGCCGTGACACCGGCGCTGTGCGGTCAGCCGCGCAGCGCCGCGCGCAGCCGGGCGTCCGGCACCGCGTCGGTGCCGTCGATGGCCACCGCCGTGAGCAGCCGGCGCTCGGCGTCACCGGCGCCCGGTTCGCCGCCCTGCTGGCGCGGCAGCCGGATCTCGCGCAGCACCTGCAGACCGGCCGGGGCCGCCCAGCGGGTGTAGGGGTGCACGTCCACCCGGGCCATCAGCAGGGTCCCGGTGGTGAGGATCAGCGGCAGCGAGAACCAGGCCAGCGTGGCGCCCGCGCCGCTGCCGTCGGTCGGCCCGGTCAGGGTGACCGCGGCGATCAGCATCAGCACGCCGAGCACCAGCGCCTGCCGGACCTGGCGCACCGCCAGCACGGTGCTCTCGCGCACCCCGGCGGGGGTGGCCAGCCCGGCCAGCGAGAGCCGGACCCCGATCTCGGTCACCGTCGGGTGGTCGATCAGCGCCTCGCGCAGCTCGGTGGTGCGGCACTGCCCGTCGGGGCCGATCTCGCTGATCAGCGCCCGCTCCAGCCGGCTGCGGCCCTTCGGGTCGACCACCGTGGTCCAGCCGGTGTGCGCCAGGTGCAGCCGGCCGCGCCCGGTCATCAGCACCAGCGCCAGGTCCACCACCCGGCGCGGTCCGCCGGCCAGGTAGGCGGTCTCGTACAGGCCGATCGCCACCGCCTCCGGCTCCTCGTCGGCCAGTCCCGCCATCGCGTCCGCGGTGGCGGCCACCCGCACCAGCCGCAGACAGGAGAGCACCGCGACGACACAGGCAGGGACCAGGAAGAGCAACCACATGGGCCCTGTTGTAGACCTCCGCACCCCCTTCTGACAGGTACAACCGGTCGCGCGATACCGAATCGTGATCCGTGCGACCGGTCCGCTCCCGTGCGCCCGTCCGGTGCCCCGGAATCCGGTTTCGTACCCGAACCGGTTCGGCTAGCGTGGCAGCTCGTGCTGATCCGCGAGTTCGCCCCCGCCGATGCCGGGGCCACCGCCGCCTGTTACCGCGCCGGTCGCGCCCACATCCTGCTGACCCCCCAGGTCGCGCTGCGCTCCTGGGCCCGGGCCCGGCCCGGGCAGCACTACCGGGTGCTGCTGGCCGAGTCGGACGGCGTGGTGGTCGGCGTCGCGCGCTGCCAGGTCAACGACGGGACCAGCACCCCGGGGCAGGGCATGATCGGCCTCGCGGTGCTGCCGGAGCACCGGGGCCGGGGCGCGGGCACGGCCCTGGCCGCCGCCGCCGAGCGCGCGCTGCGCGCGGTGGGCGCCACCCACCTGCACGCCTGGGCGGACGGGGACGCGGTCTCGGTGGGCTTCGCCGAGCGGCGCGGCTACCGGGCCGGCCGCACCGGGCGCTTCGCCCGGCTCGACCTGACCGGCCCGCTGCCGCCGCTGCCGCCGGTCCCGCCGGGGGTCGAGCTGCGCACCGCGGCCGACTACCTGGACGACCCGCGCCCGGTCTACCGGTTGGACCGGGCGGCCGGGCTGGACGAGCCGGGGGAGCTGCCGACGGACGACCTCGGGTACTCCGACTGGTTCGAGTCGGTCTGGCAGCTGCCCGACCAGCGGCACGAGCTGACCGTGGTCGCGGTGGCCGACGGGCGCCCGGTGGCATTCAGCGCGGTGCGCGCAGCGGGGACGCGCTACTGGTCCGCCTTCACCGGCACGCTCCCGGAGTACCGCGGCCGGGGGCTGGCGAAGCTGGTCAAGGCGGCCTCCCTGCACCGGGCCCGGGCGGCGGGCCTGACCGAGGCCTTCACCGACAACGACTCCACCAACGCCGCCGTGCTGGCGGTCAACGCGTGGTGCGGCTACGAGCTCTGGGCCACCGAGCGAAAGATGATCAAGGAGCTCTGAGCGGGCCGGCCGTCAGCCCAGCAGCAGCGCCCGGTCCTCGCCCAGGTGGCCGCGGAGGGTGGCGAGGGCGCGCATGCTCTGCGACTTCACCACGGCGGTGGAGATCCCGAGGATCTCGGCGGTGTCCGCCACGCTCTGGTCCTCCCAGTAGCGCAGCAGCACGATCGCCCGCTCCCGCGGCGGCAGCAGGGCCAGGGTGTCCAGCAGGGTCAGCCGCACCGCGGTCGGGTCGTCCGGCAGGGCGCGGTCCGGGAAGTGCGCCACCGTCTGCTCCGTGCTGCTGCGCAGTCGGCGGTGGTCGAGCAGGCTGTTGAGCAGCACCTTGCGGGCGTAGGCGAACGGGTCGGCGTCCCGGCGGGTGAGCCGGTTCCAGGCCAGGTACATCTTGGTCAGCGTGGTCTGGGTGAGGTCCTGGGCGAGGTGCCAGTCCCGGCACATCAGGTAGGCGATCTGCCGCAGCCGGGTGGCGCTGGCCTCGGCGAAGGCGGTGAACTCGGCTTCGTTGCGCACCGTCGGTCCCCCCTGGGTGGTGGCTAGGTGTGGAAAGGCGGACTGCTGACGGCGGGTCAGTGGAAGGTCGGCAGGGTGCCGAAGCGGGCGGCGGCGGCCGACAGGCGGGACCCGGGCATGGTCAGGGTGAAGGCCGGGTCGCCGGCCAGGGCGAGCGCCTGGTCGTCGGTGAGGGCCTTGATGCCCGGTGCGTTGCCGCTGCCGCTCCAGCCCAGGCAGGTGCTCAGCTGGATCGTCACCAGGGTGCCGTCGCCGTGGTCGACGGTGGCGGTGGTGTCCTCGACGCAGTTGTCGGGCCGGTGGTCGACCACGGTGCGGCGGCCCGCGCCGTCGGTGCGGCAGCCGTCGGCCGGGGCGCAGGCCAGGGTGCCGGTGCTCAGCCAGACCCGGACCATGCCGGTGCCGCGGCTGTCGGTCAGGTACAGCTGGGCGCCCAACTGCCGGTGGCCGGCGGCGACCGCGGTCCACGGGCTGGCGGCGTAGTGGTCGGTCCGGCTGCCGGGCGGCAGCGCGTCGACCAGGGCCAGCAGCAGCCCGCCGGCGGTGGCCTCGGCGGTGCCCGGGCCCGAGGCGGGGGAGCCCCCGTCCGAGGCCACCGACGGCACGGCGGACGGCGCCGTGGAGACC
>NZ_JBHYKG010000111.1:0-25405 GCF_042741245.1 Kitasatospora sp. NPDC058965 | reverse complement strand
TCCCCGCACCGGGGGGCCGGCCCTCGGCCGTTGCTCGGGCGCCCTCGGCCTTCGGTCGGGCGCCCGGGGCGCGGCCGGGTGGGCGGCGGTGCGGGTCGCAGCCGGGGGCGGCGGTGCGGGTCGCAGTCTGTTGGGCGACGGTGCGGCCGTGCGCCGTTCGGCCCACTCCGGCGCGCGGGTGGTGCGCGCGGGTGGCGACGATGCCGCCATGCACGAAGACATCCTGCTGCGCGCCCGATGGCTGCTCGGCGAGCTGCAGCTCCCGCCCGCCGAGGCCCTGGTCTGGCTCAAGGACTACTACCCCGACCTCGAACTGGAGGAGCGGGCCCGCTACCTCGACCGGGCCCGCGGCCAGCTGCGCGGGCCTAGTGCACCGTCAGCGAGTTGAGCACGGTGCTGAACTGCTGCTGGGCAGTGGTCCAGTCGCCGCTGGGAACCGCCATGTAGACCGCGTACTCGGTGCCGCTGGCGGCGATGAAGGCCTGGTCGGCGGCGTGCCGCGGGCCCTTCTGGGCGTCGGTGTAGGTGAACTCCCACAGCGCGCCCGGCTGGCCCTGGAAGGTGTTGGCGGTCAGTGTGATCCGGGTGTAGTCGGGTTGCGCGCCGACCGTCTGTTCCAGCTGGGTGAAGTGGTCCACGGAGGACTGGGCGGCGCCCGGGGTCACGCCGAAGCGCAGCAGGTGCAGCCCGCCGTCGGGCGAGTAGTCGATCTGGCCGCCGTTCTCGGTCCGGGTCCAGCCCTGCGGGACGGCCACCCGGAAGCCGGCCGGGTCGTCGGACCAGGTGTAGCCCGCCGGTGCCGGGGTCGCGGCCGGCGGCCGGCTCGCCGGGGCAGCGGTGGTCGTGGTCGCGGTGGCGGTGACCGTCCCGGGTGTCGGTGCCGGGGTCGGCGTCGGCGCGGGGGTGGGCGCGGCGGTCGGCGACGGCGTGGCGGCGGCCGTCGGGGTCGGCGAGCCGGACGCCTTGGCGCCCGAGCCCGAGGACGAGCTGTTGACCACCGCGAAGGCCACCCCGCCGATCAGCAGGGCCAGCAGCACCGCTCCGGCGACCAGCAGCAGCGTCCGGCGGGACCGCCCGTCCGGGCCCGTCGGCGGTGCCCCGGGGGGCGGCCCCGCGGGGCCGGGGCCGGCCGGCGCCGGGAGCGGCAGCGGGGTGCCCGGGGTCGCCGCGGTCGGCAGCGCGGCGGTGCCGGAGGTGTGCATGGTGGCCACCTCGTGCAGCATCCGCCCGGCCTCCTCGGCCGTCGGCCGCTCGGCCGGGTCCTTGCGCAGCAGCAGGTCCAGCACCGGGGTGAGCGGACCGGCGTGGCCGGGCGGCGGCAGCGGCTCGGACAGCACCGCCTGGAGCGTGCTCATGGTGGTGGTGCGGTGGAACGGCGACTGGCCCTCGACCGCGGCGTAGAGCGTGGCGCCCAGCGACCAGAGGTCCGACTCCGGCCCGGGCCGGTGCCCGGCGACCCGCTCGGGGGCGATGAAGTCGGGCGAACCGACGATGTCCCCGGTGCGGGTCAGGCCGGGCGAGCCGGCCAGCACCGCGATGCCGAAGTCGGTCAGCACCACCCGGCCGCCGCGCTCCAGCAGCACGTTGGCGGGCTTGACGTCGCGGTGCAGCACGCCGTGCCGGTGGGCCTGGTCCAGCGCCGCCAGCACCTGTTCACCGACCCGGGCGGCGTCGCGCGGCAACAGGGTGCCCTCCTCGCCGATCACCTCGGCGAGCGAGCGGCCGTCGATCAGCTCCATCACGATCCACGGGCGGCCGTCCTCCTCCAGCACGTCGTGGACGGTGATCACGTTCGGGTGCTTCACCTGCGCGGCCGCGCGCGCCTCCTGCTCCATCCGGGAGTTCAGGGTGGGCAGCTCGCTCTTCGGCACGCCGCCGACGCTCAGCTCCTTGACCGCCACCTGGCGGTTCAGCTTGGTGTCCAGGGCGGTCCACACCGTTCCCATGCCGCCGTGGCCGAGCGGATCACCGAGCAGGTAGCGGCCGGCGAGTAACCGCCGGTCCTGCGGGGCCGCGGCGTCGTCGGGCGGCCGGTGCCCGTCCTCCGGGCGCTCTGCCGGGCGGTCTTCCGGACGCTCTGCCGGGCGGTCTTCCGGCCGGTCCTCTGGGCGGTCTTCTGGGCGCATGGCGGGTCAGCTCTCCGTGCTGGTCCGCGATCCGTGCCCGTCCCCTGCCTCCAGTCTGGCACCAGGGGCGGCCGCCGGGGTGGCGCCCGGACCCCGCCCGTCCCCACGAGCGCATCGGCCGCACGGGCGCCACCCGTTCGAGATTATGTCAGCCACTGACATCAGGCAAGCCATGTCAACCCACCGCCGCGCTATCGTGTTCGCATGGCTCCCACCAGCACGGCGCCCCTGGTCCCCGCGTCCGGCCCGGCGGCCGCCGAACCCGCCGTCACCGGCCTGCGCGAGCGCAAGAAGCAGCGCACCCGCGAGGCGCTGGTGGACGCCGCGCACCGGCTCTTCCTGAGTCAGGGCTACGCCACCACCACGGTGGACGAGATCGCCGCCGCCGTGGACGTCTCCCAGCGCACCTTCTTCCGGTACTTCGCCAACAAGGAGGAGGCCGCACTCGCGGTGCTGGCGGACGCGGAGGACTACTTCGTCGAGCTGCTCCGGGCCCGCCCCGCCGCCGAGCCGCCGCAGCTGGCCATGCGCGAGGCGATCTGCGCCACCTGGCGCGACCTGAGCGCCGCCCACCACCCGGCCGGGCGCGGGGTCACCGCGGCCCTGGAGCTGGTCCAGCTGATCGAGACCACCCCCAGCCTGCTCGCCGCCCACCTGCGCCGCGCCGCCGACCAGGAGCGCCGGGTCGCCGAGATCCTGGCCGCCCGCGAGGGCGTGGACCCGGCCACCGACCTGCGCCCGCGCCTGCTGGCCGCCGTCTTCGGCGCCGCGGTCCGCACCGCCCACCTGTCCTGGACCGCCGAGGCGTCCGGCCGCCCGGCGGAGGAGGACGGGCCGGAGGGCCTGATCACGACGATCCAGCGCCACCTGGACCAGCTCGGCCCGGCGCTGGACGCCGACTGGGGCGACGCCGCCCGGCCGGTCTGACACCCGCTCGGCCGAGCGGTCGGCACCCGGGAACCGGCCCGGGCGTTTGACGCGTCGTCAGGTCAGGCCCGGCGAATTCCCGGACACTGTGATTCAACCCACAGTTTAGGGCGTCTCCATCACCGCTCCGGAGCACCTACGCTGGCCGAACGACCGCATTCGTAGGACCGGCTGTCGCCAGACCAGCTGCCGTACCACCAGGAGTTGACGCGATGCAGCGCAGGCGGCTGAAGCGGATGCTGATCGGTGCCTTCGCCACCTGTGCGGTGCTGGCCGACGCCGGTGCCGCCGCCGCCCAGGCCGCCGCCTCCAACGAGCAGGTGGCCATCACCACCCCGCCGGCCGGCTCCGCCGCCTGGGTGCAGGACCGCTCGCTGGGCCACCCGCTGCCGGACCCCGCCACCGCCGCGCCGGCCGCCGTCGCCGCCTTCTTCGCCACCCTCACCGCCGCCCAGCAGGACCGGCTGGCGCACAGCTACCCGCTGGTGGTCGGCAACCTGGACGGCGCCCCGCTGCAGCTGCGCTACCGGGCCAACGCGCTGGCCGTCGCCCAGGAGGTCGAGCACGCCAAGGCGCAGGCCGCGGACCCGTCGCTGGACGCCACCGCACACGCGCTCGCCGTCTCCCGGGCCAACGACTGCCAGGCGCTGCTCACCCCGGGCCGGCAGATCCTCTCCTTCGACCCGCGCGGGCGCGGGCTGGCCAGCGAGGTCTTCGGCGACCTGGCCACCGCCCAGCGGGTCTCGGTGATCGTGCCGGGCTCGGACACCGACCTGGGCCACTTCGACCGGACCGTGGAGCCGCTGCGCTCCCCCGCCGGGATGGCCCGCGCCCTGCGCGCCGAGGAGCAGCGCCAGTCCCCCGGCACCAGCACCGCGGTGGTCGCCTGGACGGGCTACGTGACCCCGGTGGGCCTGGGCCCGGACGCGGTCACCTCGCGACTGGCCGACGCCGGCGCGCCCCGGCTGCAGCGGCTGCTCGCGGGCCTGGCCGTCACCAGCGCGCCGGCCGCCCCGCCGGCCCTGTTCTGCCACTCGTACGGCTCGGTGGTCTGCGGCACGGTGGCGCCCGGGCTGCGCGGCGAGACCACCGACCTGGTGGTGCTGGGCAGCCCGGGCATGGGCGTGAGCAGTGCCCAGGACCTGGGCACCGGGGTGCACGTCTGGGCCACCCGCAACCCCACCGACTGGATCGGCAACGTCCCCTACCTGGAGGTCGGGGGGCTGGGCCACGGGGCCGACCCGACCGGCGCGGACTTCGGCGCCGAGGAGATCTCCTCGGCCGGTGCCGCCGGCCACATGGGCTACTTCGCCGACGGCACCGCGAGCCTGCACAACTTCGCCGCGATCGCGCTGGGCGACTACCAGGCGGTCAGCTACCGGATCAGCTGATCCGGGGTCACTCCCGGCCGGCCGAGCTGAAGCTCATGTCGGCGTAGCGGTTGCCCGCGACCTCGCCGCCGATCGGCTCCAGCAGCGCGAGCTCCGCCGCGGTCAGGGTGAGCGTGGCCGCCGCCGCGTTCTCGGCCAGCCGGGTGCGCTTGCGGGTGCCCGGGATCGGCACCACGACCAGCTTGTGCACCTCGGCCTGCTGGTGCACCCAGGCCAGCGCCACCTGGGCCGCGGTCACCCCGCGCTCCTCGGCCACCTGCTGGATCGGGGCGACCAGCGCGGCGTTGGCGGCGGCGTTCGGGCCGGTGAACCGCGGCATGCTGCGCCGGAAGTCGTCCGCCGCCAGCTGGTCGGCGTTGGCGAAGGAGCCGGTCAGGAAGCCGCGCCCGAGCGGCGAGTACGGCACGAAGGCGATGCCGAGCTCGGCGGCCGCGCCGACCACGGTGCGCTCGACGTCGCGGGAGAACAGCGACCACTCCGACTGCACGGCGGCGATCGGGTGCACCGCGTGCGCCTCGCGCAGTTCGGCGCCGGTCACCTCGGACAGGCCCAGGTGCTTGACCTTGCCGGCCGTGACCAGCTCGGCCATCGCGCCCACCGACTCGGCCAGCGGCACCTGCGGGTCGCGCCGGTGCATGTAGTACAGGTCGATCACGTCCACCCCGAGCCGGCGCAGCGAGGCGTCCACCGCGCTGCGGATGTAGGCCGGGTCGTTGCGCACGCCGCGGTAGGTCGGGTCGTCCGCGCGGCGCTCGATGGCGAACTTGGTGGCCAGCACCACCTGCTCGCGGTGGGCCCGGACGAACGGGCCGATCAGCTCCTCGTTGTGGCCGCTGCCGTAGATGTCGGCGGTGTCGAACAGGGTGACCCCCGCCGCCAGCGCGGCGTCCAGCGTGGCCAGCGCCTCGGTGGTGTCGGTGGGCCCGTAGAACTCGCTCATCCCCATGCAGCCCAGGCCCTGGACGCCCACCAGCGGGCCGCCGGTGCCGAGTTCGACGGTGGGCAGCTTGCTCGTGGCCTCGTTGCTCATTGCGGTGCCTCTTCCCGGTCGGTGATTGCGGCGGCTCCGACGCTATCGACTTCGAGTGCACTCCAAGCAAGGCCGACCCGCCCGTCCCCGGGACTGTCCGGACTCCTGCGATCATTCCTGTCATGGAGAGCCTGAAGATGATCGAGGACTGGCCCGTCGACACGGCGGCCGTGGCGGTGGTGCGGGGCGCGGACGGCGCGCTGCTGGGCGCGCACGGCCCGCAGCAGCACCGGTTCCAGCTCGCCTCGGTGACCAAGCCGCTGACCGCCTACGCCGCGCTGGTCGCCGTCGAGGAGGGCGTCTTCGAGCTGGACGACCCGGCCGGGCCCGCCGGCTCCACGGTGCGCCACCTGCTCGCCCACACCTCCGGCCTGGCCTTCGACGAGGCGCGCGAGACGGCCGCCCCGGGCACCCGGCGGCTCTACTCCAACGCCGGCTTCGACGTGCTCGCCGCCGCCCTGGCCGAGGCCGCCGGCATCCCGTTCGAGCAGTACGCGGCCGAGGCCGTCTTCCAGCCGCTCGGCATGACCGCCACGGCCATCGAGGCCACCCACCGCACCCCGGCCGGCGCCGGCGGCACCTCCACCGCGGCCGATCTGGCCCGGTTCGCCGCCGAGCTCCAGGCCCCGCGCCTGCTCCACCCCTCCACCGTCGCCGCCGCCACCCGCGAGGTCTCCTTCCCCGGCCTGAGCGGCGTGCTGCCGGGCTACGGCCACCAGAAGCCGAACGACTGGGGCCTGGGCTTCGAGATCCGCGACCACAAGTCCCCGCACTGGACCGGCGCCCTCTCCTCCCCCGACACCTTCGGCCACTTCGGCCAGTCCGGCACCTTCCTCTGGGTCGACCCCGGGGCGGGCGTCGCCTGCGTGGCCCTGGCCGACCGCGACTTCGGCCCGTGGGCGGCCCAGGTCTGGCCGGCGCTGACGGACGCGGTGCTCACCGAGCTGCGCGGCTGACCGGGCACCGCCGCTCGGCCGGGCCCCGACCGGAGAGCGAGCTCCGGCCGGGGCGTTTGACTCCGCCCGGCCCGAGGAAAGCTGTCCGGCATGCAGTGGCACGAGAGCACGCACAGCGAGGGCGACGGCGGCGAGTGCGTGGAGGTCGCCATGGACTTCGCCGCCATGATCCCGGTCCGCGACAGCAGGGACCCGTACGGTCCCCAACTCGCCTTCAGTCCGGCCGCCTGGTCGGACTTCGTCCAGGGCGTCGGCACGGTGGAGCTCGACGCCGCCTGACGCCTGCGGCCCGAGGCGCTCCGGGACCCGCGCCCGGCTACCGTCTCCCCATGACCCCGACCCGCCGCACCGCCCTCACCGCCCTCGCGGGCTCGGCCCTCCTGCTCACCGGCTGCGGCTCCCCGCACCACCGCGGCCGGGCCGCCCGGCCGGACCCCGCCGCACCCGCGGGCGACCTCACCGTCATGATCATCCGACACGGCGAGAAGCCCGCCGACGGCACCCCGGGCCGCGACGACGACGGCCGCCCGGACAACTCCTCCCTCACCGCCCGCGGCTGGCAGCGCGCCGACGCGCTCCCGCGCCTCTTCACACCCCAACCCGCCCCGGGCCTGCGGACCCCGACCACCGTCTACGCCGCCACCGACACCGGCCCCCACGCGGGCGCCCACCGGATGCGCCAGACCGTCACCCCGCTCGCGAAGCAGCTGGGCCTCACCCTCGACCTCGACTACGCCGAGACCCGGGAAGCCGCCCTCGCCGCCTCCGTCACGACCCGCCCCGGCCCGGTGCTGATCTGCTGGGAGCACTCCCGGATCCCCGCCATCACCAAGGCCCTCGCCCCCACCGCCGGCGCCCCCACCACCTGGCCCGACCGCTTCGACCTGGTCTGGATCCTCACCCGCACCAACGGCACCTGGTCCTTCCACCAGACCGACCAGCACCTCCTGCCCGGCGACGCCTGAGACTCCGTCAGTCGGCGGCCCCCGCCGCAGTGGCCAACTCCACCGCGATCCGGTCGCGCAGCGCAGTCGCCCTCGGGTCGTCGTACTCGGCCAGCAGTCGGAGGGCCGCCACCCGGTTCTCGCGCGCGCCGGCCGGGTCGACCGCGGCCAGGCAGGTCGCCAGACCGTCCAGTGCCCGTGCCTCCTGCCAGCCGTCACCGATCGCGTGCTGGGCGGTGGCGGCCAACCGGTGGAAGCCGACGGCCTCGTGAGCGCGCCCGAGCTCCTGGTAGGCCTCCCCCGTCCCCTGCCAGGCCAGGGCCTCGCGGCTGCGGTCACCCAGCCTGCGGTTGAGCACGGCCGCCCGCCGGTAGGCCTCCAGCGCCTCTGCCGCAGCCCCGGCCGCACGCTGGGCGTCGCCCAGGGTGAGCAGCCAGAATCCCTCCAGCCGCTGGTCCCGCAAGGTCAGCGCGATCTCCACGGCCTCCTGGGCCGCCGCCAGGGCTTCGGCCGACTCGCCGGCCTCGCGCCGGAGCTCGCTCAGCATGCGCAGCGCGTTCCCCGCACCGCGCGGGTTGGCCAGCTCGCGGTGGACGCGCAGCGCCTCGCGCACGGCCGCCTCGGCCGGTGGCAGCTCTCCCGCGCGCTGGTGGACCGCTGCCAGGTTGGCGAGTGCGGTGGCTGCCCACCGGGCCGCGCCGTGTTCCCGGAAGGCCTCGATCGCGCGCTCGAAATCGTCGGCCGCCTCCGCCAGGCGACGACGACGCAGCTGCACCAGCCCGATCAGATTGAGTGCGTGTGCCTCGCCGACGCGGTCGCGGAGTTCCCGCCGGATCGCCAGCTCCCGCCGGTGGCAGTCGAGGCTGTCACCCAGCTCGTTGACCCTGGTGCGGGCCATGCCGAGCTGGCCGAGCAGCAGGGCCTGCGCGGCCCGGTCACCCAGGCGTTCCGCCGCCGCCAGCGCGGTCGGACCCACCGCGAGCCAGTCCGCTCCCGGTGCGGACGGGGCCTGCGCGTTCCAGTACACCGCGCCCAACTGCCAGGCCAGCCGGTCGTGTCCGGTCTCGGCCGCGTTCCGGACCGCCTGCGGCAGGTTGGCCCGCTCGCGCTCGGCCCAGTCCACCGCCGCGTTGTAGTCGGAGAGGACCGGCGGCACCACCGCCTCGTCGGCGTCGGGCAGGGTGAGCCGGTCCTCCCCCGGACTGATCCAGTGCTGGGCGGCGTCGGCGGCGTGCAGGTACCACTCCAGCACGCGCCGCGACGCGGCCTCCCGGTCCGCACGCGGTTCCTCCAGCTGGACCTGGTCGGTCGCGTAGGCGCGCAGCAGGTCGTGGAACTGGTAGCGGTCCGGGGCGACCTGCTCCAGCAGGTGGGCACCGACCAGGGAGTCCAGCAGCTGACGGGCGCGTCCCACGGTCAGCGCGGCCAGCGCGGCGGCCGCCTGCACCCCGAACTCCGGCCCGGGGTGCAGGCCGAGCAGCCGGAAGAGCCTGGCGACCGGTGCGGGCAGCGCGCGGTAGGACCAGGCGAACACGGTCCGGACGGCATCGGCCTCTTCGTCGTCCCCCAGGCTCAGCGCGTCCCACAGGGCCGACTCGTCGCGCAGTTCGGCGATCATCTCGTCCAGTCCCAGGTGCGGGCGACCGGCCGCGCGCTCCGCCGCGATGCGCAGGGCCAGGGGCAACCGCGCGCACAGCCGGGCGAGTTCGGCGAGCTGTTCCGGGGCGTCCCGGGTCCTGGTGTCGGCGATGACGGCGTGCAGCAGCGCCACCGCCTCGGGCTCCGGCAGCGTGCCGAGCGTCAGCCGGAGCGCCCCGTCGCGCACGGCCAGGCCGGACAGTCGGCTGCGGCTGGTGACGACCACCAGGCTGCTGGTGCCGCCGGGCAGCAGCGGGCGCACCTGGGTCGCGGTGGCCGCGTTGTCCAGGACCACCAGCACCCGGCGCTCGGCCAGCAGCGACCGGTAGAGCGCGGCCGCGGCGTCCGCGTCCTCCGGCACGGACCTCCCCTCGACTCCCAACCCCACGAGGAACTGTTGCAGCGCCTGCCGGGCGGTGACCGGGACCCCCGGATCGTAGCCGCGCAGGTTGACGTAGAGCTGGCCGTCCGGGAAGCGGTCGCGGATCCGGTGGGCCCAGCGCAGGGCCAGCGCGGTCTTTCCGGCTCCGGCGGTGCCGGCGATGACGATCAGGGTCGCGGAGCCCGCCGCCTCCGGGGCCGGCAGGGCCTCGGTCAGTTGACGGATCTCCTCGACCCGGTTGACGAAGCCTCGCACGTCGGCGGGGAGCTGCCGGGGCGTCGGGCCGGCGGAGTCGGGCTCGGTGGCCACGTGCACGTGGACGCCGCCGCTGATCGTCCTGGCCTGGAACACGGCACGGGCCGTCCCGGACATGTCGTTCCGGGTGCTGTCGCTGGTCACGGTGGTCCCTGCTCCGATCCCCCAAGTGGCGGGCTCCGGTCGGGCTCCCGGCTGTGGGACGTCCGGGAGTTCCGACGGGGCAACGGCAGCTGGCCATCGTACCGCTGACGGTGGCTCAGTGGGGCGTCGTCAGCCCAGCAGCAGGCCCGATCCCATCTGCCACAGCAGCAGTTCCGCGCCCTCCTCGCCGGCGACCGGGTGGGCGAAGGCCTCGGCCGTGATGCGGAGGCTGTCGCCGGGGGTCATCGAGCGGCCCTGGCCGCGCGGGCCCGGGATGGTGCGGTAGCCGAGGGAGCCGCGGGTGAGGTGGGCGTAGCGGTGGGGGGCGGCGGGGAGGTCGGGGAGGGGGGTGCCGGGGGCGGCGGTGACCAGCCAGAGGGCCGCGTCGGCGCGGCGCAGGCGCAGGGCCGGCGAGTCGGCGTGGGCGGGCAGGCCGGAGGCGAGCAGGGTCAGGCCGTCGGCGGCGGGGGTCACCGAGCGCAGGCCGTACGCCGGCGGGGTGCCGAAGCGGTCGGGCTGGAGCCACATCTGCACGAAGCGCACCGGGACGTCGGACCCGCCGACGTTCCGCTCCGTGTGCGAGATCCCGGAGCCCGCGCTGAGGTGCTGCACCATGCCGGGGCGCACCACGCCCGCGTGGCCGTCGGAGTCGCGGTGGGCCAGGGCGCCCTCCAGGACCCAGGTGAGGATCTCGGTGTCCCGGTGCCGGTGCTCGTCGAATCCGGCACCGGGGGCCAGGGTCTCCTCGTTGCACGCCTGGAGCGCCGCGAAGTGGATGTTCTTCGGGTCGTAGTGGCCGGAGAAGGAGAACGCGTGCCGGGTCAGCACCCCCGGCACGGGCTCGGAGGTGTGGCGTTCGGCGGCGCGGCGCAGGTCGGCCCGGGGGCGGTCAGGGTCGGTCACCCGACCCACCGTAGTGGTGCCGGACGGGGGCGGGCGCGAAATGCGGGCCCGCCGTGAGGCAGTCTTGTCCCTGTGCCAGACCGTTCAGAAGCCCCCGACACCGCCCCGCCGCGCGACGGCGCCGCCACGCCGCCGGGCGAGCAGCCCGCCAAACCCCGCCGCGCGGTGCGGCGCAGCGCCAGCTCCGGCGGGACCGCCGTGGAGCGCAGACTGGCGGCCGAGCGGGCCGAACTGCGCGCCGCCACCCTGAAGCGGTTGGAGAAGTCGGCGGGCAAGCTGGCCACCGCGGCCATCGCCCGGATGGACGACCAGCTCGGCTGGTACCGCCGGATGCCGCCGGAGCACCGCTCCTGGATCGGCCTGGTGGCCCAGGCGGGCATCGCCGCCTTCACCGAGTGGTACCGGCACCCGGACGCCCCGCAGGCGATCTCCACCGACGTGTTCGGCACCGCGCCGCGCGAGCTGACCCGGGCCATCACGCTGCGTCAGACCGTCGAGCTGATCCGCACCACCATCGAGGTGATGGAGGAGGCGATCCCGGAGGTCGCGGCGCCCGGCGACGAGGACGGCATGCGCGAGTCGGTGCTGGTCTACGCCCGCGAGATCGCCTTCGCCACCGCCCAGGTCTACGCCCAGGCGGCCGAGGCGCGCGGCGCCTGGGACGCCCGGCTGGAGGCGCTGGTGGTCAACTCGCTGCTCTCCGGGGACGCCGACGAGGGCGTGCTGTCCCGGGCCGCCGCGCTCGGCTGGGGCCAGCCCAGCCAGGTCCGGGTGGTGATGGGCAGCGCCCCGGACGGGGACAGCGAGGCCGTGGTGGAGGCGATCCGCCGGGCCGCCCGGTACGCCCGGCTGCACGTGCTCACCGGTGTGCTCGGCAAGCGCCTGGTGGTGGTGGTCGGCGGCGACAAGGAGCCGGTGCACGCCGCCCGCGCGCTGATCGGCCAGTTCGCCCCGGGCCCGGTGGTGGTCGGCCCGACCGTGGGCGACCTGCTCTCGGCCACCCGCTCCGCGCACGCGGCGGCGGCCGGGCTGAAGGCCTGCGCGGCCTGGCCGGACGCCCCGCGCCCGGTGCTGGCCGACGACCTGCTGCCCGAGCGCGCGCTGGCCGGTGACCAGGTGGCGCGCCGTCAGCTGGTGGAGGAGATCTACACACCGCTGGACGAGGCCGGCTCGGCACTCCTGGAGACGCTGAGTGTCTATCTGGAGCAGGCCTCCTCGCTCGAAGGCGCCGCCCGGATGCTCTTCGTTCACCCGAATACCGTGCGCTACCGGCTCCGTCGTGTGACTGACGTCACTGGCTACGCGCCCTCGGACGTGCGTTCGGCGTTCACGCTGCGCATCGCCCTGGCTCTGGGCAGGCTCGAGTCAACCTCGGACTGAACCGGTCACCCTGTAGGGATCCCACAATCCACGCTGCTTTTCTTCGTTACCGTCGCCTACCCGCCCTCGGGCGCCTGGCGAGAGAGGGTTGAACCGTGCTCGTTATCGTCGCCCCTGGACAGGGTGCCCAGACCCCCGGATTCCTCAGCTCCTGGCTGGAGCTCGACGGCATGGCCGACCGGCTCGGCCGTTGGTCCGAGGTGGCCGGGATCGACCTGGTGCACTACGGGACCGAGGCCTCGGCCGAGGAGATCAAGGACACCGCGGTGGCCCAGCCGCTGCTGGTGGCCGCCGGCCTGCTGACCGCCCGCGCGCTCTTCCCCGACGAGGAGCTGGCCCGCCGACTGGTCGGCGCCGTGGCCGGCCACAGCGTCGGCGAGATCACCGCCGCGGCCGCGGCCGGCGTGCTCTCGGCCCACGACGCGCTCACCTTCGTGCGCGAGCGCGGCCGCGCGATGGCCGAGGCGGCCGCCGTCACCGAGACCGGCATGACCGCGGTCCTCGGCGGCGACCCGGAGGAGGTCGCGGCCAAGCTGGCCGAGCACGGCCTCACCCCGGCCAACAACAACGGCGGCGGCCAGATCGTCGCGGCCGGCACCCTGGTCGAGCTGGAGGCCCTCAAGGCCGACCCGCCGGCCAAGGCCAAGCTCATCCCGCTCAAGGTGGCCGGTGCGTTCCACACCCACCACATGGCCCCGGGCGTCAAGCGACTGAGCGAGCTGGCCCCCACCCTGACGGTGGCCGACCCGGCGGTCGCGTACGTCTCGAACAAGGACGGCGAGGTCGTCGCCTCCGGTGCCGAGGTGCTGGCCCGGCTGGTCTCGCAGGTCTCCAACCCGGTCCGCTGGGACCTGTGCATGGAGACCATCGAGCAGCTCGGCGCGACCTGCGTGATCGAGGTCTCGCCCGCCGGCACCCTGACCAACCTGGTCAAGCGCAACGTCAAGGGTGTGGCCACGCTCGCCCTCAAGACCCCGGACGACCTGGACAAGGCTCGCGCCCTGGTCGCCGAGCACACCGGTGAGGAGAACGCCGTATGACCGACGCCCCCCAGATCCGCCCCGCCGCCGGCGCCGCGTACTCCCGGATCCTCGGGGTGGGCGGCTACCGCCCGGTCCGCGTCATCCCCAACACCGAGGTGCTCACCTGGATCGACTCCTCGGACGAGTGGATCCGCACCCGCAGCGGGATCACCGAGCGCCGCTGGGCCGGCCCGGAGGAGACCGTGGCCGAGATGTCCGTGCAGGCCGCCGGCAAGGCGATCGCGCAGGCGGGCATCGACCCGGCGCAGATCGGCGCCGTGGTCGTGGCCACCGTGACCCACCTCAAGCAGACCCCGGCGATCGCCACCGAGATCGCGCTGCGGCTCGGCTGCCCGACCGCGCCGGCCTTCGACATCTCGGCGGCCTGCGCCGGCTTCGGCTACGGCCTGAACCTGGCCGACGGCATGATCCGCGGCGGCAGCGCCGAGTACGTGCTGGTGATCGGCGTCGAGCGGCTGAGCGACCTGACCGACAAGAGCGACCGGTCCACCGCCTTCATCTTCGGCGACGGCGCCGGCGCGGCCATCGTCGGCCCGTCCGACACGCCCGGCATCGGCAAGGTCATCTGGGGCTCGGACGCGACCCAGAAGGACGTCATCTCGCAGACCGAGGCCTGGGACACCGCGTTCGCGCTCGACGGCGCGGTCAACGGCGCCGGCGACGACACCAAGTGGCCCGCGCTGCGGATGGACGGCCAGCCGGTCTTCCGCTGGGCCGTCTGGGAGATGGCCAAGGTGGCCCAGCAGGCCCTGGACGCCGCCGGGGTGACGGCCGATCAGCTCGGCGCGTTCATCCCGCACCAGGCCAACATGCGGATCACCGACGCCATGATCAAGGCGCTCAAGCTCCCCGAGTCGGTCCCGGTCGCCCGGGACATCGCCGAGACCGGCAACACCTCCGCGGCCTCCATCCCGCTGGCCATGGAGCGGATGCTGGAGAGCGGCGAGGCCAAGAGCGGAGACCTCGCCCTGATCATCGGGTTCGGGGCGGGTCTGGTCTACGCGGCGGCAGTCGTTACCCTCCCATAGGCACCAAAAGCGCCTTACGTACCGTCACCGTGGTGGCCCGCACCCGCGGGTCACCGGATATCACAATGAGGAGCAGCCAAGATGGCTACCAAGGACGAGGTCCTCGAGGGTCTCGCTGAGATCGTCAACGAGATCGCCGGCATCCCCACCGAGGACGTCGCACTCGACAAGTCCTTCACCGACGACCTGGACGTCGACTCGCTCTCCATGGTCGAGGTCGTCGTGGCTGCTGAGGAGCGCTTCGACGTCAAGATCCCGGACGACGAGGTCAAGAACCTGAAGACCGTTGGCGACGCGGTGGACTACATCATCGCCAACAGCTGATCCACCCTCCCCGGGGAGCTCCGGCTCCCCGGGGAACCCCTCCGCCCTGGTGCTCCAGGCCCGCCTCCGCACAGTGAGAGAAGACAGACCAGTGACCACTGAAAACCGCACCGTGGTAGTCACGGGTATCGGCGCCTTCACGCCGCTGGGCGGCGACGCCGCCAGTACCTGGGAGGGGCTGCTCGCCGGCCGTTCCGGGGTCCGCGCGCTCGAGGAGGAGTGGGCCGCCGATCTGCCGGTGCGGATCGCCGCCCGGACCGCGGTGGAGCCCGGCGAGGTGCTCCCGCGCCCGCTGGCCCGCAAGCTGGACCGCTCGGCGCAGTTCGCGCTGATCGCCGCCCGCGAGGCCTGGGCCGACGCGGGCTTCAAGACCGCCGCCACCGCCGAGGACGCCGAGGTCGTCCCCGAGCGCCTGGGCGCGGTGATCGCCTCCGGCATCGGCGGCGTCACCACCCTGCTGGACCAGTACGACATCCTCAAGGAGCAGGGCGTCCGCAAGGTGTCCCCGCACACCGTGCCGATGCTCATGCCCAACAGCCCGTCCGCCAACGTCGGCATCGAGGTCGGTGCCCGGGCGGGCGTGCACACCCCCGTCTCCGCCTGCGCCTCCGGCGCCGAGGCGATCGGCTACGCGATCGAGATGATCCGCACCGGCCGCGCCGACGTCGTGGTGGCCGGCGGCACCGAGGCGGCGATCCACCCGCTGCCGATCGTGGCCTTCTCCAACATGATGGCCATGTCCAAGAACAACGAGGAGCCGCAGCGCGCCTCCCGCCCGTACGACAAGGCCCGTGACGGCTTCGTGCTGGGCGAGGGCGCCGGCGTGGTGGTGCTGGAGTCCGCCGAGCACGCGGCGCGCCGCGGCGCCCGGGTCTACTGCGAGGCGGTCGGCCAGGGCCTCTCCTCGGACGCCCACCACATCGCCCAGCCCGAGCCGACCGGCTCCGGCGTGGCGCGCGCGCTGGCCCACCTGTTCGCCTCCACCGACCTGGAGAAGGCCGAGGTCGTGCACGTCAACGCGCACGCCACCTCGACCCCGCAGGGCGACGTCGCGGAGATCAAGGCGCTGCGCAAGGAGCTCGGCGAGCACCTGGACCACGTAGCCGTCTCCGCCACCAAGTCGATGACCGGCCACCTGCTGGGCGGCGCCGGCGGCATCGAGACGGTCGCCACCGTGCTGGCCCTGCACCACCGCCAGGCCCCGCCGACCATCAACGTCGAGGACCTGGACGACGAGGTCGACGCCGACATCGTCCGCTTCGAGCCGCGCGAGCTGCCGGCCGGCCGGATCGCCGCGCTGAACAACTCGTTCGGCTTCGGCGGCCACAACGTGGTGCTGGCCTTCCGCACCGTCTGACGCCGGTCCTGGACGGCCCCGCCTGCTCGGCAGGCGGGGCCGTCGGCGTCCCGGGAGCCCGGGCCGGCGCGGCTCGGACTCGGACACGGACACGGACTCGGACCGCCCCGGTCGGGCGCGGCTCGGACCACCCGGTGGCTCAGACCACCTGGTGCAGCCAGCGCACCGGCGCGCCCTCGCCGGCGTACCGGAACGGCTCCAGCTCGTCGTCCCAGGGCTTGCCGAGCAGCCGGGACAGCTCGGCCTCCAGGTCGGTGCCCTCGCTGCGGGCGCGCAGCAGCACCGCGCGCAGCCGGTCCTCGGGGATCAGGATGTCCCCGTGCAGGCCGGTGACGGCGTGGAAGATGCCCAGCGTCGGCGTGCTGGAGTAGCGCTCGCCCTCCGCGCCCGTGCACGGCTCGCTGGTCACCTCGTACCGCATCAGCTGCCAACCGCGCAGCGCGGAGGCCAGCTTGGAGGCGGTGCCCACCTCCCCCTGCCAGGACAGCTCGGAGCGCCACTGGCCGGGCGCGGCGGGCTGACGGATCCAGTCAAGGCTCACCCGCGCGCCTAGTACGCCCGCCACCGCCCATTCGACGTGCGGGCACAGCGCGCGGGGCGCGGAGTGGATGTACAGGACTCCACGTGTCGTCACCGGGACCTCCTGGCTGTGGACGAGGGTCGCCTTCCCCAGCTGCCTCGTGCCGGTGGCCGGTCGGTCCTGGCGCCACTTGGCTCGACTCCTGCCCGTTTGCTGCTCAGGTCAATCGACATTCGGTGACTAACTTGAGCAAAACGGACAGGCTTGAACCATGGTAGTCAGTTCGCGGGGGAGGTCTACCCCTGATCGGTATCTCTCCCCCGAACGGCCCCATCGAGTGGCGCACGCAGAACGCCGCGCGCCCCGACGGAATCCCGCCGGGGCGCGCGGTGCTGACGCCGGGCCAGGTGACCTGCCATCACCTGAGCCCGGGTCGGACCGTGGGTCAGCCGTCCAGTCGGACGACCATCTTGCCGGTGTTGCCACCGTGCAGCAGGCTCAGGAAGGCGTCCATGGTGTGCTCGATGCCGTCCACCACGGTCTCCTCGTAGGCGAGCTTGCCCTCCTTCAGCCAGCCGGCCACCTCGGCCACGAACTGCGGCTGCAGCGCGGCGTGGTCGCCGACCAGCAGGCCCTCCAGCCGCAGCCGCTTGCCGATCGCCAGCGCGAGGTTGCGCGGACCGGCCGGCGGGGTGGTGTCGTTGTACTGCGCGATCGCGCCGCAGAGCACCGCCCGGCCGTGCACGCCCAGGGCCGAGATCGCGGCCTCCAGGTGGTCGCCGCCGACGTTGTCGAAGTACAGGTCGATGCCCTCCGGCGCCGCCTTGGCCAGCTGCTCGGCCACCGGGGCGTCCTTGTAGTTGAAGGCCGCGTCGAAGCCGAACTCGTCCACCAGGGTGGCGACCTTCTCGGCGGTGCCGGCCGAGCCGACCACCAGCGAGGCGCCCTTGAGCTTGGCGATCTGGCCGACCAGCGAGCCCACCGCGCCGGCCGCGCCGGAGACGAAGACCCGGTCCCCCTCCTTGAGGGCGCCGACCTCGAGCAGCCCGGCGTAGGCGGTCAGGCCGGGCATGCCGAGCACGCCGAGGTAGTAGGAGAGCGGGGCGTGCTCGGCGTCCACCTTGACCGCGTGCGCCGCCTTGACGGTGGCGTACTCGCGCCAGCCGCCGAAGTGCAGCACCGCGTCCCCGACCTCGAAGCCCTCGGCCGCGGAGGCGACCACGTGGCCGACCGCGCCGCCGTCCATCGGCCGGTCCAGCTGGAACGGCGGGGTGTAGGACTTCACGTCGTTCATCCGCCCGCGCATGTACGGGTCCACCGACAGGTAGGCGTTGCGGACCACCACCTCGCCGGGCTCGGGCGAGCGCACCGGCGCCTCGACGAGCGCGACGTCGGTGGGGACCGGCCAGCCGTTCGGGCGGGCCTTGAGGTGCCACTCGCGGGCGGTGGCGGGGACGGGCTGCGCGGCCATCGAGATGCTCCTGACATGAAAGGTTGACTTACTGAAGCAACAGTGGACCTGAAAGGTTCAGGTTGTCAAATATTCAGGTAGACTCAATCCATGGAGACTCAGCCTGCTACCGATGACCTGACCCGCGAGGTGGTCGACCTCATGGCGGGGCTGGTCGCGCTCTTCCACCGCGAGTACGAGGAGGCCGCCGCCGCCCGCTCGCTCACCGGCGCCCAGGCGAAGGTGCTGGCCCTGCTGCGGCGCGGGCCGATGCCGATGCGCCACATCGCCCAGACCCTCAGCTGCGAGCCGTCCAACATCACCGGGATCGTCGACCGGCTGGAGCTGCGCGGCTTCGTCACCCGGGAGGCCGACCCGCAGGACCGCCGGGTCAAGCTGGTCGCGGCCACCGAGGCCGGTCAGGACGCCTCGGCGGAGCTGCGCGAGTCGCTGAACTTCGCCCGCGAGCCGCTGGCCGCCCTGGACGAGACCGAGCGCCGCACGCTGCGCGACCTGCTGCAGCGGATGCTGAGCGGCGCCACCGTCTGACGCCGCCCGGCGCACCCCGCGGATCCCCGCTCGGCCCCCGGCCACCGGGGCGGCCGACCCCCGGGGCCCCGGCAGCTCGGCGGCGGACCGCTCTCAGCAGCCGGCCGCCGGGCCGAACCGGCGCCACAGCGCCCGCCCGGCCAGCAGCAGCCCCGTGTACCCGGTCACCACCAGCGCCAGCGGGCCGTACGCACCGCCGGGCAGCGGGGCCAGGCCCAGCGCCGCGCCGAACGGCGTCGGCGGCAGCAGCAGTGCCACCGCGGCCAGGCCCGCCGCCGCCCACCCGACCGGGCGCGACGGCCGCACCCCGGACCCGCGTCCGCCCAGGCCCGAGAGCACCGGCAGCGCCACCGCCTGGGTGAGCAGGTTCTCGGTGAACCAGACGGTGTGGAAGGCCGTCTCGGAGCCCGGCGCGCCGAAGCCGACTCCGCTGCCGCCCAGCACGGCGAAGAGCGCGAGGTCGGAGACCGAGTTGAGCAGGCCGAAGACCACCGCGAACCCGGCCAGCGTCCCCCAGGCGAGCCGCACCGGCCGCTCGCCCGGGCGCACCGGGCGCCCGCCCACCGCGAGCGAGAGCTGGGCCGCGTCGAAGCAGATGTTCTGCAGCAGCACCTGGGTCGGCAGCATCGGCAGGAACGGCAGCAGCACCCCGCCGACCAGCATCGACAGCGCGTTGCCCAGGTTGCAGGAGAGGGCTATCCGCAGGTAGGCCGCCGTCCGGGCGACCGCCTCCCGGCCCGCCGCCAGCGCCTGACCGACCGCGGCCAGGTCGCGCCCGCCCAGCTGCAGGTCGGCCCGGGCGCGCGCGGCGCCGACCGCGCCGGCGGTGGCGATGCCGACGTCCGCGGCACGCAGCGCCGGCACGTCGTTGACCCCGTCGCCGAGGTGGCCGACCGTCCGGCCGGACCGGCGCAGCGCCCGGACCACCCGGGCCTTCTGCTCCGGGTCGCAGCGCGCGAAGACCACGCCGGACGCGGCCGCGGCGGCCAGCTCCCGGTCGTCCAGCCCGGCCAGCTCGCGGCCCAGCAGCACCCCGGGCACGGGGAGCCCCAGCTGCTCGCACAGCCGCACCGCGGTGCCCGGGTGGTCTCCGGTGAGCACCGTCACCGTCACGTTCGCGGCGGTCAGCCCGGCCAGCGCCGCGGCGGCGCCGTCGACCGGATCGTCCCGCAGCGCCACGAAGCCGAGCAGCTCCAGCGGCTCCTCGGGCGCGACCGCCCCCAGCCGCGCCGGGCCCTCGGCCCGGGCCACCGCGAGCAGCCGCGACCCGGCCTCCGCCCGCCGCGCGACCAGCCCGGCCAGGCGCTCCCGCTCGGCCCCGGTCAGCGCGGTGCAGCGCTCCAGCACCGACTCGGGTGCGCCCTTGACCACCAGCAGCTGCCGCCCGGCGCCGCCGAGCAGCACCCCGCCGGTGCGCCGGACCGCGTCGAACGGCAGCACCTGGCGCACCGTCAGCCCGGACACCGCGGTCGGCAGCCCCGCCGCGTCGGCGGCGGCCAGCAGCGCCTCGTCGAGCGGGTCGAAGTCCCCGGCGCCGGCCTCCAGCACCGCCGCCTCGGCCACCACGGCGGCCCAGCGCAGCGGCGCGGGGTCGGGGTGGCCGTGCGGGTCGAGGCCGCCGGCCACCGCGTCCTCACCGGTGGTCAGGGTCCCGGTCTTGTCCAGGCAGAGCACGTCCAGCGCGCCCAGCTCGCCGACTGTCGGCAGCCGGCGCACCAGCAGGCCGTGCCGCCCCAGCTCCCGCCCGCCGCGGGCCAGCACCGAGCTGACCACCACCGGCAGCAGCTCGGGGGTCAGCCCGACCGCGGCGGCCACCGCGAACGGCAGCAGCGACCTGCTCCAGCCGTGCAGCAGGGTGTCCGCCAGCACGGTGGCCGGCACCGCCGCCGCCATGAAGACGAGCAGCGCCCGCACCGCCCGCCGGACCCCGCGCTGCACCGCCGACGGGCCGAGCGCGGCCCCGGTCGGCCGGTGCGCGGCGCCGAACAGCGTGGCCGCCCCGGTGGCCAGCACCAGCGCGGTGGCGGAGCCGGTGCGCACGGCGGAGCCGGCGTGCAGCAGGTGGGGCTCCTCGAACGGGCTCGGCGCGGCCGGCGGCGGCAGGTCGGGGGCGGACCGGGCGACCGGCCCGCTCTCCCCGGTCAGCGCCGACTGGTCCACCGTCAGGCCCTCGGCCCGCAGCAGCCGCAGGTCGGCCGGGACGGCGTCGCCGGCGGCCAGCCGGACCACGTCGCCCGGGACCAGCTGCTCGGCGGGCACCTCGCGGGCCAGCGGCAGCTCGCCGGTCCCGGCCCGGCGCAGCACCGTCACGGTGCCCGGCAGCAGCTCGCGCAGTTCCCGCAGCGCGGCGGCCGAGCGGTGCTCGCCGACCAGCCGCAGCAGCACGGCGGCCGACACCAGCACGCCGAGCACCGCCGCCCCGCCGTACGCCCCGATCACCGCGCTGACCACGGTCAGCGCGCCGAGCAGGGCGGTGAACGGGTCGGCCAGGGCGGACCGGGTGCGCCGCGTCCAGCCGGGCTCGGGCTGCGGGAGCACGGTGTTCTCGCCGTACTGGACGAGCCGCTCCTCGGCCTGGCCCTCGGTCAGGCCGCGGGCCCCGGTGTCCAGCGCGCGCAGCAGCTGCAGGCGGCTCTGCCGGGCCGCACCGCCCGGGCGGTCCGGTGCGGACCGCAGGTCCCGGGCACCGCCGGCCGGCTGCGGGCGGGCGCCGGGGTCAGGCACCGCTGCTCCGCAGCTGCCGGACCACCTCGCCGCCCTGGGCCTGGGGGTCCAGCTTCGCCACCATCAGCCGCACCAGGTCGGCCACCTGCGGGTCCTCGACGCCGTAGACCTGGCGCCGGCCCTCGCGGCGGTTGGAGACGATGCCGGCCAGCTTGAGCTTGGCCAGGTGCTGGCTGACCGCCTGCAGCGTGCCGCCGACCCGCTCCGCCAAGGTGCCCACGTCGGCCTCGCCCTGGCTGAGCACCCAGACGATGTGCAGGCGCATGGTGGAGGCGAGCAGGCCGAAGTTGGCCGCCGCCTGCTGCATCAGCTGCGGGGAGGGGTCGTCGAGCCTGGTCCAGCCCGTCATCCGTGAAATCGCCCTCTCCGTGGTCGCGAGGCGCTCAGTCTAACGGCGGCGCCGCGGGGCGCACAGGGTGGTTCCGGACACCGCCGCGCGCGGGGCGGTGGCCCGTGCGACCCGCTCGGCGTGCGAGAATTCGCCGGTCCAGTGAGCCGTGCCGGTGGGGAGTTCGTGTGATAGGCAGCCAGCGGGCCAGTCTGCGGGCGGAGGGGCGCCGTGCCGCGGACGGCAGGCGCAACCTGGAGCTGGCGATGCTGGGCTTCGCCCTGCTGGTCTCGTTCTTCGCGTACATCGACGCCGACGAGGCGATGAACCACAAGCTGCCCCCGGGGCTGCTGGTCTACGGGGTCTCGTTCAGCCTGCTGGCGCTGGCCGCGCACCTGGCGGTGCGCCGGTTCGCCCGGTACGCGGACCCGTTGATCCTTCCCTGCGCCACCCTGCTCAGCGGGATCGGCCTGGTGCTGCTCAACCGGCTCGACCAGTCCTACGCGATCGTGCACGCGGCCAAGGGCGACTACCAGAAGCTGCCCAGCGCCCCGTCGCAGGTGATGTGGCTGTTCATCTCGGTCGCCGCGGCGATCGTGCTGATCGTGGCGGTCAAGCACCACCGGTTCTTCCAGCGCTACGTCTACCTGATCATGGTGGGCGCGCTGGTGCTGCTGATGGCGCCGGCCTTCTTCCCCGGCGACAGCTTCGGCGCCAAGCGCTGGATCCGGCTGCCCGGCATCTCGCTGGAGCCGGACGAGTTCGTGAAGCTGGCGATCTGCGTCTTCTTCGCCGGCTACCTGATGGTCAGCCGGGACGCGCTGGCGCTGGTCGGCCGCAAGGTGCTGGGCCTGAGCCTGCCGCGCGGGCGCAACGCCGGACCGGTGCTGGCGATCTGGGTGATCAGCCTGCTGGTGCTGATCTTCGAGCGCGACCTGGGCACCTCGCTGATCTTCTTCGGCGTCTTCATCGTGATGCTGTACGTGGCCACCGAGCGGACCAGTTGGACGGTGCTCGGCCTGCTGATGGCGGTCGGCGGTGCCACCGTGGTCGGCACCCTGGAGCCGCACGTGCACGGCCGGGTGGAGGCCTGGCTACACCCGCTGGACATCTACAAGCCGGTGCACGACAAGGCACTGATCTCCGACCAGCCGGCCCAGGCGCTGTTCAGCTTCGGCACCGGGCACCTCAGCGGCACCGGCCTGGGCCTGGGCCGGCCCTGGCTGATCGGCTTCGCCGGGCGCAGCGACTTCATCTTCACCACGGTCGGCGAGGAGCTGGGCCTGGCCGGGGTGATCGCGGTGCTGCTGGTCTACGTGCTCTTCATCCAGCGCGGGATGAAGACCGCGCTGACCCTCACCGACCCGTTCGGCAAGCTGCTGGCCACCGGTCTGGCCAGCGCGGTGGCGCTGCAGATCTTCGTGGTGGTGGGCGGTGTCACCGGGCTGATCCCGCTGACCGGCAAGGCGCTGCCGTTCCTCGCCGCGGGCGGCTCCTCGACCATGGCGAACTGGCTGCTCACCGCGCTGCTGATCAAGCTGAGCGACGCCGCCGGGCGGACCCAGCTGGAGCCGGAGCCGGAGCCGTCGGGCACCATCGCGCCGATCCCGGCGCCGGCGGCCCAGCCGGAGCCGGAGGCCGCGGCGGCCGGCGAGCCGGGCGCGGACCGGACCATGTACCTGCGGGGGGCCGCCCAGGCGCCCGCCCCCGGTCCGGGCAGCACGCCGCCGCCGTACGGGCGGGCCACGGTGCACGGGACGGCGACCCCCGCCCAGCCGACGCCGGTGCCGCCGGGCCCGGCCCACGCCGCGCCCGCGACACCCGCACCCGGCACGCCCGTGCCCGGGCAGCCGACCCCGGCCCAGCCGCAGCAGGTGGTGCCCGGTCAGGCCACCGGCGGGCCGCAGCATCCGATGCCGGGTCAGCCGATGCCGGGTCAGCAGCCGGGCCAGTTCCCCGAGTCGTCCGGGTACTGACCGCCCGTTGCGCCGTTCGGTGGTTTCCCCGGCGGTCCTGTGCCGCCGGGGGTTGCGCCGCGGCCAATAGTTGCTAGATTGCGCAAGTGTGCAACTGGATGCCTGAGCGGAGCGTCTTCCCCTTCGACTGCGTGAAGGAGCAGCCTGCCTTCCGGTCCGTCGGCGACCGTACGGAGACACTTCGATGACCGAGCGTCCGGGCAAGGGGCGTGCGAGCGGCCCGCCCGAGGGCACGTCCACTGTACGCCGCGAGCCGGGCGGCGCCCACCCCCGCCGCCACCGGCTGGCGAAGGTGGCCGGCCTGACCGTGGCCGGCCTCGTGCTGACCGCCGCCGGCGCCGGGTTCGCCTTCTACGAACACCTCAACGGCAACCTGTCCATCTTCAGCGGGGCCGGCATCGCCAGCTCCCGGCCGCCGGACGGGCCCAGCGACGGCTCCGGCTCACGGCCCGTCAACCTGCTGCTGCTCGGCTCCGACAGCCGGGCCGGCGGCAACGACGCGCTGGGCGGCGGCGAGCCCGGCCCGGGCAACTCGGACACCGCGATCCTGCTCCACGTCTACGCCGACCACCGGCACGCGGTGGCCGTCTCGATCCCGCGCGACTCGTTGGTGGACATCCCGCCGTGCCTGCTGCCGACCGGCAGGTGGACCGCGCCGCAGCACAACCAGATGTTCAACTCGGCCTTCTCGGTCGGCGCCTCCCAGGGCGGCAACCCCGCCTGCTCGCAGAACACCGTGGAGGCGATGACCGGCCTGCGGGTCAACCACACCGTGGTGATCGACTTCAAGGGCTTCGCCACCATGACCTCGGCCGTGGGCGGGGTGCCGGTCTGCGTGCCCAACGACGTGAACGGCTTCGGCATCCACCTGAAGAAGGGCCGTCAGGTGGTCTCCGGCCAGACGGCGCTGGACTACGTGCGGGCCCGGCACGGCATCGGGGACGGCTCCGACATCGGGCGGATGAAGCGTCAGCAGGCCTTCCTGGCCGCGCTGGCCAAGAAGATCCAGGACAAGGGCTTCGACCTGACCGCGCTGCTGCCGCTGTCGGACGCGGCGACCAAGTCGCTCACGGTCGACCCGGACCTGGGCACGGCGATGAAGCTGGCCGTCTTCGTCCAGTCGCTGCGCTCGATCAAGCTCTCCGACGTCAGCTTCGTGACCGCGCCCTGGCGGTACGCCGGCGACCGGGTCGCCCTGGTGCACCCGGACGTGGATACCCTGTGGACGCTGCTGCGGCAGGACCGCACACTGAACGGCCAGAACACCGGGCAGATCGACCCGCCCACCGCCGTCGCCGCCGCCGCGTCGCCGACCGACCCGACGGTGGCGGTCACCGTGCTCAACGGCAGCGCGACCCCGGGGCTGTCGCTGCGCGGGGTGAGCGAGCTCAAGGCGCAGGGCTACCAGGACGTGGTGGCCAGTACCGAGGGGACCGAACACGCCGTCACCACCATCGGCTACACCACCGGGCACCGGGCGGACGCCGAACAGCTGGCCCAGCACTTCCCCGGCGCCGCACTGAGCGCCACGGCGGAGGCGGCCACGCCGCTGACCGTCACCCTGGGGGCGGACTACGCGGCCACCGCCGCGCCCACCGCCGCCGCCGAGGCCACCGGCAGCTCCGCGCCGTCGCCGTCACCGACCGGGCTGCCCAGCGGGATCGCGCAGAACACCCGGCCCGGCGACGCCGACCCGTGCGCCGGCCTCGTCTACTGACCGCACTCCGGAAGGAAGTCCGCCGACCATGAACCGGGGGGACCACCGGTCCACCGATGCCGCAGCACTGCGCCTGGCCGCCGCAGTCGCCGAGATCGAGGGCCTGCACGCGGCCCTGCTGCACACCGTGGAGCCCGGCCGCCGCAAGCGCCTGCTCGCCGAGCTGGCCCGCGCCGCCGAGCGCCTGGCCGCCCTGGCCGCCGCCCCGCCCGCCCGGGTCCCCGCCCAGGCCCGCGGCAACTCGCCGCGCCAGCGCCGGCGCCGGGCCCTGCTGCGCGGGGCCGACTGGCTGGCCCGCCGCCTGGGCTGAGGC
>NZ_JBHYKG010000110.1:0-25532 GCF_042741245.1 Kitasatospora sp. NPDC058965 | reverse complement strand
CGCGCCGGTCGGCGCCCACGGACGCGCCGGCCAGCCCCGGACTGACGAACACCCCGAGGAACGCCACCCCCGCCAACAGCCAGCCCAGGTCCGGCGCGCAGCCGAGGGCGGCGACCCCGAGGCCCAGCCCGGCGCCGGCCACGGTCAACCGGGCCCCGGCGGTGGCGCGCCAGCGCACCGCCCCGTGCGCCAGTCCGCCCGCGGCGCTGCCCGCGGCCAGCGCCGCCTCCAGCCAGGGCAGCGCGCCCGAGCCCGCCGCCACGGCCACCAGCAGGACCGACACCGCGCCCAGCGCCAGTCCGGCCGCGCCCGCCACCAGCACCGGACGCCCGATCCCCGGGACGCGTCCGGGCACGCTGCCCCGCGCGGTGCCGGGCCGCCCGGGCTCCGGGCTGAGCGCGGCCAGCCCGGCCACCCCGGTGCCGAGCAGCACCCCGGTGAGCAGCAGCCCGCCGCCGGCGCCCACCAGCGCCACCAGCAGCGGACCGGCCACGTACAGGAGTTCCTCCGCGACCGCGTCCACGCTGAACGCCCGCTCCAGCAGCGGTCCGGAGCCGAGCAGTTCGCTCCACCGGGCGCGGACCACCGGACCGACCGGGGGCGCGACGGCGCCGGTCAGGGCGGCCGCGACCGGCAGCCAGCGCGGCCCGGCGCAGGCGAGGACGGCCAGTCCGGCGCAGTAGAGGACGGCCAGCGGCGGCAGCACCCGGCGCACGCCGTGCCGCTCGACCAGCCCGGCCCGCACCGGGCCCAGGGCGGCGGCGGTCAGCCCGAACAGGGCCAGCACCGCGCCCACCGCCGCGTAGGAGCCGGTGGTGTGGCGGACCGTCAGGACCATGGAGAGGGAGACCGTGCCGTAGCTGAGCCGGGCGACCAGCGCGGTCAGGAAGAGGGGGAGCAGGCCGGGGACGCGCCGCAGCGCGTGGGGCGGGGTCATCGTGGGTTCCTCGGAGAACGTCGTGCGGGCAAGGGACGCCGAAGGACCGCACCGCCGCCGTCAGGGGGAGCCCATCAGGGGGTGCGGTCGCCGGGAGTCCTACGCACGGGAGAGGAACATGCCCTGACGCTATCAGGCGGGGCCGCGCTAGGGTCAGTGTTTACGACCGTTAACCCCGTCCCTGGAGGCTCCCCCCATGACCCGGTTCGTCACCCTGGAGGTCGCGGACGCCGTCGGCACCATCCGACTGGCCCGGCCCCCGATGAACGCGCTGGACATCGCGATGCAGGACCAGCTGCGGGAGGTGGCCGACGAGGCCGCCGCCCGGACCGACGTGCGGGCCGTGGTGGTCTACGGCGGCGAGAAGGTGTTCGCGGCGGGCGCGGACATCAAGGAGATGCAGCGCATGTCCTACACCGACATGGTGGCCCGCGGCGGGGCGCTGCAGGACGCGTTCACCGCGGTGGCCCGGATCCCCAAGCCGGTGGTGGCCGCGGTGACCGGGTACGCGCTCGGCGGCGGGTGCGAGCTGGCGCTCTGCGCGGACATCCGGATCGCGGCCGAGAACGCCAAGCTGGGCCAGCCGGAGATCCTGCTCGGCCTGATCCCGGGGGCCGGCGGCACCCAGCGGCTGGCCCGGCTGGTCGGCCCGGCCAAGGCCAAGGAGCTGATCTTCACCGGCCGCATGGTCAAGGCGGACGAGGCGCTGCGGATCGGCCTGGTGGACCAGGTGGTCCCGGCCGAGGACGTGTACGCCGCCGCGCTGGAGTGGGCCGGCAAGCTGGCCGCCGGTCCGGCCTGGGCGCTGCGCGCGGCCAAGGAGGCGGTGGACCGCGGGCTGGAGGCCGACCTGGACACCGGGTTGGCGATCGAGCGCCAGCTGTTCGCGGGGCTGTTCGCCACCGAGGACCGCGAGACCGGGATGCGCAGCTTCGTCGAGGACGGCCCGGGCAAGGCCAAGTTCGCGTAGTGCGGTGCCGGGGTGGCCGCGCGGCGGCGGCCACCCCGGCGACCTGCCACACCCTCCCCCGAACGGGTGGTCCCCGGCATGGTGCGCGGCTCCCGCACCCCCAGCTCGGGCACCATCGTGAAGCCCTGCTGTGGCGGCCGTTAAGCAAACCTCGATGGACCGCACCCCCTCCCACCAGGCAGATTGCTTCCTGCCCGGCCGCGGAATGGCGCCGTTGCCGGGCCCACCCTCGCCCGCGCACCCGCCCGTCAGGAGCCCCAGCCGTGAAGGCACTGGTCAAGAAGCACGCCGAGCCCGGACTGTGGCTGACCGAGGTCCCGGAGCCGGAGATCGGCCCGGCCGACGTCCTGATCAAGGTGCTGCGCACCGGCATCTGCGGTACCGACCTGCACATCCGCAAGTGGGACGGCTGGGCGCAGCAGACCATCCGGACGCCGCTGACGATCGGTCACGAGTTCGTCGGCGAGGTCGTCGCGCTCGGCCCGGCGGTCGCGGACATCACCATCGGCGACCTGGTCAGCGGCGAGGGCCACCTGGTCTGCGGCAAGTGCCGCAACTGCCTGGCCGGCCGCCGCCACCTGTGCCCCAACACCGTCGGCCTGGGCGTCAACCGCGACGGCGCGTTCGCCGAGTACGTGGCGCTGCCGGCCTCCAACGTCTGGGTGCACCGGGTGCCGGTCGACCTGGACGTGGCCGCGATCTTCGACCCGTTCGGCAACGCGGTGCACACCGCGCTCTCCTTCCCGCTGGTCGGCGAGGACGTGCTGGTCACCGGCGCGGGCCCGATCGGCATCATGGCCGCCGCGGTGGCCAAGCACGCCGGCGCCCGGCACGTGATGATCACCGACGTCAGCCCGTACCGGCTGGAGCTGGCCCGGCACGTGGGCGTCTCGCTGGCGCTGGACGTCTCCGAGCACACCATCGAGGAGGGCCAGCAGAAGCTCGGCCTGCGCGAGGGCTTCGACGTCGGCCTGGAGATGTCCGGCCGCCCCGAGGCGCTGCGCTCGATGATCGACAACATGACCCACGGCGGCCGGATCGCCATGCTCGGGCTGCCCGCCGAGGAGTTCCCGATCGACTGGGCGAAGGTCGTCACCTCGATGATCACGCTCAAGGGCATCTACGGCCGCGAGATGTTCGAGACCTGGTACGCGATGTCGGTGCTGCTGGAGGGCGGCCTGGACCTCAGCCCGGTGATCACCGGCCGGTACTCCGCCACCGACTTCGAGGCCGCGTTCGACGAGGCGGCCGGTGGCCGCTGCGGCAAGATCATCCTCGACTGGTCCACTCTCTAGGAGCCTGAAGTGTTCGACTCCGTCCGCGACGACATCCGCACCACCCTCGACGAGATCCGCGAGGCCGGCCTCTTCAAGCCGGAGCGGGTGATCGGGTCCCCGCAGAGCGCCACCGTCACGGTCCCCGGCGGCGAGGTGCTCAACTTCTGCGCCAACAACTACCTGGGCCTGGCCGACCACCCCGCGGTGGTCGCCGCGGCCAAGGACGCGCTGGACCGCTGGGGCTACGGGATGGCCTCGGTCCGCTTCATCTGCGGCACCCAGGACGTGCACAAGGAGCTGGAGCAGCGGCTCTCGTCCTTCCTGGGCCAGGAGGACACCATCCTCTACTCCTCCTGCTTCGACGCCAACGGCGGTGTCTTCGAGACCCTGCTGGACGAGCGCGACGCGGTGATCTCGGACGCGCTCAACCACGCCAGCATCATCGACGGCATCCGGCTCAGCAAGGCCGCCCGCCACCGGTACGCCAACCGCGACATGGCCGAGCTGGAGCAGCGCCTGAAGGAGAGCCAGGACGCCCGCCGCCGACTGATCGTCACCGACGGCGTCTTCTCGATGGACGGCTACGTCGCCCCGCTGCGCGAGATCTGCGACCTGGCCGACCGGTACGACGCCATGGTCATGGTGGACGACTCGCACGCGGTCGGCTTCGTCGGCGCCGGCGGGCGCGGCACGCCCGAGCTGCACGGCGTGATGGACCGGGTCGACATCATCACCGGCACCCTGGGCAAGGCGCTCGGCGGCGCCTCCGGCGGCTACGTCGCGGCCCGGGCGGAGATCGTGGCGCTGCTGCGCCAGCGCTCGCGCCCCTACCTGTTCTCCAACTCGCTCGCCCCGGTGATCGCGGCCGCCTCGCTGACCGTGCTCGACCTGATCGAGACCTCGCACGAGCTGCGCGAGCGGCTGGCGGCCAACACGGCGCTCTTCCGCGCCGAGATGACCGCGGCCGGCTTCGAGATCCTGCCCGGCGACCACCCGATCGCCCCGGTGATGATCGGCGACGCGGCCAGGGCCGGCCGGCTGGCCGAGCTGCTGCTGGAGCGCGGTGTGTACGTGATCGGCTTCTCCTACCCCGTGGTGCCGCACGGCCAGGCCCGGATCCGGGTCCAGCTGTCGGCCGCCCACTCGGAGGCGGACGTGCGCCGCGCGGTCGCCGCCTTCGTGGACGCCCGGGCCGCCCTGGAGGCCTGACCGGCCCGGACGCCGGTCCTGGCAGAATTGCCCCGTGATCGACGCCAGACGCCTGCGGACGCTGCGCGCCGTGGCGGACCACCGGACGGTGACCGCCGCGGCCGCAGCGCTCTACCTCACCCCCTCCGCCGTCTCCCAGCAGCTGGCCGCGCTGGAGCAGGAGACCGGGCACGCGCTGCTGGCGCGGGACGGGCGCGGGGTGCGGCTGACCGCCGCCGGCGAGATCCTGGTCGGCCACGCCGACGCGGTGCTGGCCCAGCTGGAGCGGGCCGAGGCCGACCTGGCCGCGTACGCCACCGGCGCCCACGGCCAGGTGACGGTGGCCGCCTTCGCCACCGGCATCACCCAGGTGCTGGCCCCCGCGATAGGGGTGCTGGCCGACTCCGCACCCGGCGTGCGGCTCAAGGTGCTGGACGCCGAGGGCGACGCCAGCGTGCCGATGGTGCTGGACGGGCAGGCCGACCTGGCGGTGGCCGTGGAGTACCGCGGCGCCCCGCGCGCCGACGACCAGCGGCTGGTCCGGTTCCCGCTCTACGCCGAGCCGTTCGAGGCCGTCCTGCCGCTGCACCACCGCCTGGCCGCAGCGCCGGCCGGGGCCGGACCGGTGGCGGTGGCCGAGCTGGCCGCCGAGCCGTGGATCGGCCCGTACCCGGGCAACCCCTGCCACGACGTGGTGCTGCTGGCCTGCGAGCACGCCGGCTTCGCGCCGCAACTCGTGCACTCCTCCGACGACTTCCGGGCCGTGGTGGCGCTCGCCTCGGCCGGCGCCGGGGTCGCCCTGGTGCCGCGCTCCGCGCTCAGCGGGGTGGACCTGTCCCGGGTCGCGGTCCGCGCGGTGGACAGCGAGCTGGCCACCCGCAAGGTCTTCGCCGCGGTGCGCGGCGGCGCCGAGCAGCACCCGCTGATCCGCCCGGTGCTGGACGCGCTGCGCGCGGCGGCGGCCCAGCTCGCCCGCTAGACCCGCACGGCCCTAGGGTGTGCACCATGACCAAGATCCCTGATCCCACCGCGGCGCTCCCGGTCGGGGTGATCGGGCTCGGCGACATCGCGCAGAAGGCCTACCTGCCGGTGGTCACCGCGCTGCCCGGCCTGGACCTGCGGCTGATGACCCGGGACCGGGCCAAGCTGGACCGGATCGGCGACGCGCACCGGATCGCCCCGGATGCCCGGTTCACCGACCTGGGCGAGCTGATCGGCAGCGGCGTCCGGGCCGCTTTCGTGCACGCGGCCACCGAGCAGCACCTCCCGATCGTCGAGCAGCTGCTCACCGCGGGCGTCGACGTGTACGTGGACAAGCCGCTGGACTACACCCTGGCCGGCGCCGTCCGGCTGGTCGAGCTGGCCGAGGCCACCGGGCGCTCGCTGGTGGTCGGCTTCAACCGCCGCCACGCGCCCGGCTACGTGCAGGCCAAGGAGCGCCCGCGCGACCTGATCGTGCTGCAGAAGAACCGCGAGGGACTGCCCGAGCGGGCCCGCACCCTGGTCTACGACGACTTCATCCACGTGGTGGACACGCTGCGCTTCCTGGTGCCCGGCGAGGTCGACCTGGTGGACGTGCGGGCGCGGACCAGGGACGGCCTGGTCGAGCACGTGGTGCTCACCCTGGGCGGGGCGGGCTTCACCGCGCTCGGCCTGATGAACCGGGTCTCCGGCGCCACCGAGGAGGTGCTGGAGGTCTCCGGCGGCGACTCCAAGCGCCAGGTGCTCAACCTGGCCGAGGTGGTCGACCACCGGGGCCAGCCCACCGTGCGGCGGCGCGGGGACTGGGTCCCGGTGGCCCGTCAGCGCGGGATCGAACAGTGCGTCACCGCGTTCCTGGACGCGGTGCGCACCGGACGGACGCAGTCGGCGCGCGACGCGCTGACCACCCACGAGCTGTGCGAGGAGATCGTGCGGCGGATCGGCGAGTAGCGCCCCGGTCAGTCGCGCAGCTCCAGGGTGCAGCACTTGACGCTGCCGCCGGCCTTGAGCAGCTCGGTGACGTCCACGCCGATCGGGACGAAGCCGCGCCCGCGCAGCGTGTCGGCGAGCCGGACGGCGGCCTCCGGCAGCACCACGTGGCGGCCGTCGCTGACCGCGTTGAGCCCGAAGACCACCGCGTCCTCGGCGCCGGCCAGCACCGCGTCGGGGTAGAGCTGCCGCAGCACCGTGCGGCTCGCGGCCGAGAACGCCGCCGGGTAGTACATGATCTCGGTCTCGCTGAGCACGGCCAGCGCGGTGTCCAGGTGGTAGTAGCGCGGGTCCACCAGCTCCAGGGTGACCACCGGGCGGCCCAGCACCTCGGCGGCCTCCGCGTGCGCGCGCCGGTCGGTGCGGAACCCGGTGCCGGCCAGGATCCGCTCGCCGACCACCAGGTAGTCGCCCTCGCCCTCGTTGCTGAACGACGCCTGCCGCACCACCGGGTAGCCGTGCGCGCGGAACCAGTCCAGGTAGGCGGCGGCCTCGCCGGTGCGCTGCGGGTGGCGGAACCGGGCGACCAGCGCGCGGCCGTCCACCACGGTGGCGCCGTTGGCGGCGAAGACCATGTCCGGCAGCCCGGGCAGCGGGTCCAGCAGCTCCACGGTGTGGCCCAGCTCCAGGAACAGCGCGTGCAGTTGCTTCCACTGGGCGACGGCGAGCCCGGTGTCGGTGGGCTTGGCCGGGTCCATCCAGGGGTTGATCGAGTAGTCGACGGTGAAGTGGCTGGGACGGCACATCAGGTAGTGCCGCGGCCGCGCGGCGCGCCCGGCGGTCACGAGCCGATCCCCTGGGCGTGGCGGAACAGGCCGGCCGGGTCGACCCGCCGCTTGACCTCCAGCAGGCGCGGGTAGTTGGCGCCGTAGTAGGCGGTCCGCCAGTCGGCGAGGTCCGGGTCGGCGAAGTTCAGGTAGGCGCCCTCGGCGGTGTGCGGGGCGACCACGGCGTCCAGCTCGGCGAGCCAGTCCAGGTTGGCCCGGACGGCCGCGGGCGGGTCCTGCTCGGTCCACGAGGTGTCCAGGCTGACCAGGTACTGGGCGTGCCGGTGCACGAAGGCGGTGTCGGCGGGGGCCACCCGGTTGATCGCGCCGCCCCAGCCGAACAGGGCGAGCCCGGCGCCGTCCGGGTTGCCGGTGGCGGGGCGGCGGGCCAGCTGGGCCAGCGCCGCGGCGACCGCGTCCGGCGGCAGCGGCTCCGTGGCGAAGTGGGTGCGGCAGGCGAAGGCGCCGCCCGAGGTCTCGTGCGCCAGGTAGTCCTTGGCCTCCCAGTACGTCCGGTCGGCGATCTCCTGGCGGAACGGGTCGGCCGCGGCCAGCACCGGGGCCAGCAGCTCGCGCAGGTCGGCCGCCGGGCCCAGGTGCTGGCCGACGGCCGAGACGGTCGCCCGGCCGTCCGCGCCGACGCTGACGCCCAGTCGGATCGAGCACTCCTCCGGCGCCTTGCGCATCACCTCCTGCAGTACCTCGAAGACCTCCGGGGCCTGTTCGCCGTGCCAGAGCAGCAGGCAGGTGGCGGAGTCCACCACCGGGACCGCCTGGAAGGTGAAGGAGACGTTGATGCCGAAGTTGCCGCCGCCACCGCCGCGGCAGGCCCAGAACAGGTCCGGGTGCTGCCGGGCGTCGCAGGTCACCAGCTCGCCGTCGGCGGTCACCAGGGTGGTGCTGACCATCGCGTCGGCGGTCAGGCCGAGCTTGCGCGAGACGGCCGCCGAGCCGCCGCCCAGCGCCAGGCCGGCGATCCCGACGCCGTTCCCGTTGCCGAGCGGGAAGGCCAGGTCGTGCGGCTGCAGGGCGGCGTGGACGCCCGCCATCAGGGCGCCGCCGGCGGTGCTCACCAGCCCGCTCGCGGGGTCGACGGTGACCGCGTCGAGGGCGCGCAGGTCCACCACCAGACCGGTGGTGACACCCTGTCCGGCGTAGCCGTGGCCCCCGCCGCGCGGCACGATCGGGGTGCCGGTGTCGGCGGCCCAGGCCACCGCGCGCCGCACGTCGGCGACGTCCGCCGCGCAGAGCACCCGGGCGGGGACGGTGGCGGACCAGCGCTGGTTGAACGGGGCGGTGGCGGCGGTGAAGCCGGGCTGCCCGGGGTGCAGCAGGCGGCCGGTCGTGCTGCGCTCCAGGCGCTGCCAGTGGGCCTCGGAGGTCGGGTTCACTCAGTTCACGTCCCAGTCCTGGTGGGGGAGCTCTTCGATGCGGGAGGTGCCGGTGGCGGCGTGCGGCCCGTAGCGCTGCCAGGCCTCGGAGAGCCGGATCCGGCCGTCGGCGGTGAGTTCGGGGGTGTTCACCGAGTGCCCGCAGACCACCTCGCCGGAGGCGAAGACGATGGTGTAGCCCATCGCCAGGCTGCCGTCCGGGCGGCGGGTGCCGGCGGTGAAGCCCCGCCGGACCGCCCCGCCGGCCACCTCGGCCCAGACCAGGTCGCCCTGCTGGTGGAAGACGGCGACGGTGTCGTGGTCGCCGTCGGGGGCGTGGAACCGGCGGCCCTCGTAGTCGATCGCCGGGTCCCCGGTCACCGGGCCCGCCCCGGCTCGTCGAGGTACTCCGCGGCCATCACCCGGTCCCACCAGATCGCGTAGTAGACGAAGTCCTCGTCGTGCTCGTTGGTGATCCAGTGGTCGACCCCGGCCCGCATCAGCGCCAGGTCGCCGGCCGCCAGGTCGTGCCGCTCGCCGGCGGTGGCCAGGACGCCGCGCCCGGCCATGCAGACGAAGAGCTCGCGCTCGCGGTGGGAGTGCTGTTCGGTCACGTCCCCGGGGCGCAGCACGCACCAGGCGCCGCGGAACGGGGTGCTCAGGTCGGCCCAGGGGTGCAGCAACCGCAGGTCCAGCCCGTGGGCCCGCTCCAGTTGCTCCGGTTCCCGGTGGCGAATGGTCACGTCGGCATTCACCTGGTGGCTCAAGGTTCCGCTCCGATCGACAGGGTGCGTTGCCCGGCTTTTCGACTGGCACCAGGCTAGGAACCGCAGTTGCCCGTTCGACAGGGGAAGTCTTCCCGACCGGGCGGGAAAACGGCCGCGCCGCCGGGCGGTGGTGCTTTCCCGGCGGCGCGGTGGCGGAAGAGGTGTCAGAACTCGCCCTGGCCCAGGCCGGCGTCGCGGGCCAGCACGATGGCCTGCGCGCGGTCGGCCACGCCGAGCTTTCCGAAGATGGCGGAGATGCGATTGCTGATGGTCTTGGAGGCGAGCGCGAGTTCCCGGGCGATGTTGGCATTGGACTTGCCCGCGGCAATGCGTTCCAGGACTTCCCGTTCCCGGTGGGTGAGTTGCGGAAAGGGGTAGTAGCGCTGCCCGGCCGCGGTGCGGATCAGCGCGCTGAGCCGGCCGGCGATGTACCGGTCGACGATCGCCTCGCCGGCCGCCACCGCGTGGATGCCGCGCAGGATCTGGCCGGCGTCGGCCCGTTTGGCCAGGTAGCCGCGGGCCCCGGCGTGGAACGCGGCGGTGACGGCCTTGTCGTCCTCGGCCGAGCTGAACACCAGCACGCCCAGGCTCGGGGTGAGCCGCAGCACCTGGGTGATCACCTGCATGCCGTCGGTCGGCTCGTCCATCAGCGGGTCGACCACCAGCACGTCCGGGCGGCAGCGGGAGGTCTCGGCGAGCACCTCGCCCAGGGTCGCCGCTTCGCCCACCACCGATATTCCACCCGACCTTTCCAGGATGGCCCGCACACCGTGCCGGATCGCGGGTTGGGAGTCCGCGAGCAGCACGGTGGGCACGGCGACGGTGTCGACCGGGGACCCGAATTCCCGCTCGTCCTGATGGCCCGGTTGCTCGCGCTCCCGGTCCGGGAATCCGGAGTTCTGGCGAACTAATCCGGTGGCACTCGCTGTTCTGTGCATCCGCCCCCCAAAAGCGAATCGTGCCCCCGAGCTTGGCCGTTCACCGACGGGCGATCCGGCGGGGCTGGAATTGGTCCGGTGGCCAAAGGTCGACTCGGTGCCGCAGCCCCGGATCACGGCGTCGTGATCGGCGGTGTCGGAGCCATGATGGTGGTAGTTCCAACATGTGGGCAAGGGGATGGCATGCTCGGGGCAGCGGGAAATCGGGCAGTATGCGCAGCAGGCAAGTCCGGTGAACGGGCGCATCGTTGCGGATCCCGTCGGATGTGCTCAGCCGTCGGCGGCGGCGACCAGGCCGGCCTCGCGGGCCTTGCGCATGATCTCCTCCCGGCCGCGCCAGTGGGACCAGAACGCCCCGGTGTAGCCGAGGCCGGCCAGGCTGGTCAGGAACGGGTTGTCGGCGTAGTTGTTGTCGTGCTCGCTGATCCCGGCCAGGGTGGGCAGCATCACCCGGTGGTGGTCCTCGGGGTCGATCGCCCCCCAGAGCAGCTCGACCGGGTGGCTCCAGCGCAGCGTCGGGTCCGCCGCGGCCGCCGGATCCGGCAGCAGGGCGGGGGAGAAGTAGCAGACCAGTCGGAACTCGCCGTGCTCGTCGAACATGAACTGCCGCTCGTACTCGACCGGTCCGCTGCACATCGCGAGCGGCTTGAGCACGATCGGTCCGGTGGCGGTGTTGGACTGCAGGCCGGCGACGGTGCGCACCCCCGCGCACTCCTCGGCCATCGCGATGCCCATCGGGGTGTACGGGAAGAGCCGCAGGCCCAGCGAGAAGCCGGTCACGGTCGCGTCCAGGGCCATGAAGGCGTCCACGCAGGCGCGCATCGACTCCGGGGTCTCGCCCGGCATGCCGAACAGCGCCTCGACCATGGTGAGGATGCCGTGCTCGCGGCAGAGCCGCACCAGCCGTTCGGTGTCGGCGAAGTCGTAGTAGGTGGAGCCCTTCTCGGTGACCTTCCAGCCGGCCAGCAGGTCGGGGCGGATGTGGTCCGAGCCGACGTTGACGCCGCGGCAGCCGGCCTCGGCCAGCAGGGCGGCGAACTCCTCGTCGAACGGGCTGGGCTGGCAGTACACCCAGAGCCGCAGCTGGTGCAGCGAGCTCGCCGGATCGGCCCGCTTGCGGCGCACCACCTCGCTCAGCAGCCGCTTGGCGTGCGCGATCGAGAGGTTGAACTCGCTGTCGGTGGTGTGCAGGTCGAGGATGCCCTGGTCGGTGAGCGACTCCATCTCGTCCACCACGGCGGCCACCTCGCGCCGGGCGAACCGGATGCCCTTGGCGTCCGGCTCCACGCAGTGCGAACAGCGGTAGGTGCAGCCGTTCTTGGTGAGGATGCCGGCCATCCCGCCGCGCTGGTAGTAGCGCAGGTTGTCGACCTTGTCGGGCAGGCCGGAGCGGCGCCGGTAGCTCAGCGCGCCGTCCACCTGCCAGTCGCGCGGCTCGAACTGCCCGGTGGGGTGCGCGGGAGCGGCGCCGAGCACCGCCGGGGGCACCCGCAGGACGCCCTCGGCGGTGTTGCGGATCAGTCCGGGCACGGTGGCCGGGTCCTGCCCGGCCGCCAGTGCCGCGGCCAGCTGACAGATGATCAGCTCGCCCGGTCCCTTGACCCCGTAGTCGATCCCGAAGTAGTCGACCAGGGCGAACGGCATGGTGGAGAAGCCGATCCCGCCGGCCACGATCGGGGCCGGCGTGAGCCGCCGCACGGCGTCGATGATCTCCTTGTGCTCGCCCACGAACGGGCGCTGTTCGAAGGCGTACACGGTGTCGGTGTTGCGCACGGTGACCCCGACCAGCAGCGGGCGCCGGGTCGCGAAGTACGCGTCCAGGCAGCCCTGCCACTCCTGTCTGCGGAAGGTCAGGTCCAGCACGTCCACGGTGAACCCGGCGCGCTCCAGCGCCGTGGTCAGGACGTCCAGTGCGTAGGGCGCGATCGGCGGGTGCACCTTGTTCGGGTTGACCAGCGTGACAAGGTGTTCGGTCATCGGTGAGGTCCTCTGCGGGTCCAGGGCGGGGATGGGACGGGCCGGGGGAGGGCCGGGGGAGGGGCACAGCCGCGGGCGCGGGGCGTCAGATGATCCCGAGGGTGATCCCGAAGGCCGGTCGGCCGCCCAGCAGGTAGGCGCCGACCGACTCCAGGACGGCGTCCTGGGCGGAGAGGTTCTGGCACATGGTGGCGGTGTCGCGCAGCCAGCGGTCCATCGGCGAGGACGTGTTGATCGACCAGGTCTGCAGCAGGTCGTAGAGCCGGTTGACCACCTTGCGCGAGGTGCGGAACGCGTGCAGCCAGGCCAGCGGCGAGGCGGCCCGCTCCACCGGGTCCAGGTCGTCCAGCGTGCCGCCGGCGGCCAGCACCTCCCACTGGCGGGTCATCGCGCCGTACACCCCGTGGCGGGCGGCGTTGAACTCGGCCTCGCACTCGGCCAGCGTGACCCGGGCGCGGAAGCCGTCCGCCCAGGAGGTGCCGGTGCGCCGGTCCACCCGGTCCAGCACGGTCTGCCGGGCGTGGTCCAGCGCGGCCCGGGTCACCCCGAGCGGCACCCCGCACAGCGCCCGCAGGAAGGTGTCGGGCTGGGTGAGCGGGCTGCGCCGGCCGTGCACCACGTCGAAGGTGTAGGCCCGCTCCGCGGGGACGAACACGTCGGTGATCGTGTAGTCGCAGCTGCCGGTGCCGCGCAGGCCGGTGGTGTGCCAGTTGTCGATCAGCTCGACCTGGGCCCGGGGCACCATGAACTGCCGCGACTCGTGCGGGTTGCTGCCGTCCGGGCTGGCGTACGGCTCGCCGTCCTCGAAGACGAAGGCGCCCGAGGTGACCCAGTCGCAGTGGGTGATCCCGCTGCCGAAGGACCAGCGGCCGCTGAGCCGGTAGCCGCCCGGGACCCGATCGGCGCGGCCGGCCGGCGGCAGGAAGCCGGCGCTGATCATGTCCGGCCGGTCGAACATCTCCTTGGCCACCGCCGGGTCCAGGAAGTTGCGGTACAGGCCGGTGTTGGAGCCGATCATCGCGCACCAGGCGGGGGAGGCGTCGCCGTACGCCAGCGCCTCGACCACCCTGGTCTGCTCCATCGAGGTCAGCTCCGGGCCGCCCCACTCGCGACTGGTGCTCATCCGGAACACCCCGGTGCCGCGCAGCAGTTCCAGCACCTCGTCGGGGAGCCGGCGGGCCTCCTCGGTCTTCGGCGCCCACTCCCGCAGCACCGGCGCCAGGGCCTCGGCCCGGGCCAGCAGGCCGGCTGCGCTGTCTGCCGTGTCGGTGCTGCTCACGGTGGTTCCCTCCGGTCGGGTCGACTGGGTCATTCGTCCACGTCCAACAGGCCGGCCGGCATCGCGAACGGCGCGTCGGGGTCCGGCGGGCCGATCGGGTCGGCGTCCAGCCGGACCAGGCCGGCCGCGGTGTCCAGCCGGTCCAGGCAGTCCGGCACGGAGTCGGCCGCGCAGACCACGAAGGAGTGCCGGGCCAGGTAGCCGCCCGGGGGCAGCCGCAGCACCGTGCCCGGCTCGGCCATCGGGGCCGCCGCGACCAGCCCGGGGGCCTGCTCCGGCAGGGTCACCGCGCGCAGCCGGCAGTCCCGGTCGGGGTAGTTGAACCGGATGCCGGCCACCGAGCGGTGCTGTGCCGCCGTCTCGGGGCGCTGACCCACCGCCACGTCGAAGAGCACCTCGCCGGGCTCGATGCCGGTGGCTATCCGGCCCAGGAACGGGATCAGGTCGCCGCCCAGGCGCCCGTTCACCTCGATCACCAGCGGCCCGCGGTCGGTCAGCCGGACCTCGCTGTGGGTGACCCCGTCCTCGATGCCGAGCGCCCGGTGGGCCCGGGCCAGCACGTCGAGCAGCTCCTGGTCCGCCAGCAGCGGGTCGGCGCCGTCCACGACGTGGCCGACCTCCTCGAAGTACGGCTGGTCGCTGCTGTACTTGCGGGCCACGAAGAGCGGCAGGTACTCGCCCTTGTGCACGGCGCCGTCGATGCTGACCTCCGGGCCCGGCGCGTACTCCTCCACGATCGCGCTGGCCCGGTACGGGCCCGGGTCGACCTCGCTGGCCGACAGCGCGGTGGCGAAGGCCGCGTCCAGCTCGCCGGCGTCGGCGGCGAACACCACGCCGATGCTGGCGCCCATCGCGCGCGGCTTGAGCACCACCGGGTAGCCGATCCGCTCGGCCGCCGCCCGGGCCTGCGCCACCGTGGTGGTCAGCTCGAAGCCCGGCTGGTGCAGGCCGGCCCGGGTCAGCTCGGCCCGGGTCAGCTCCTTGTCCCGGCAGCCGCGCACCCCGCGCGCCGACAGGCCCGGCACCCCGAACTCGGCGGCCAGCAGGCCCGCGTCCAGCACCAGCGGCTCGTCCCAGCAGAGCAGGCCGACCAGGTGGCGGCGGCCGGCGATCTCGCGGGCCGCGGCGCCCATCACCTCGGAGTCGAAGACGTTGGCGACCACGATCTCGTCGAAGTACTCGCGCTGCCAGGTGGGTCGGAGGTTGTTCAGCAGCACCAGCTCCAACCCGGCGGCCCGGGCCCGGCGGTGGATCGGCGCCACCAGGTACTCGCGGTACACCTTCAGTCCGCTGCCGATCACCAGCAGCGTCCCCTTGGCGGCCGTCATGGCTGTTCCCCTTCGCTCTGCGGTGCCCGGCTCACCGGACGGCGGCCGGCTGCTCGGCGCCGCGGCGGGCCAGCAGGTCGGTGGTGATCTCCTGGGCGCGGGCGGCCAGCACGCTGATCAGCGAGTCCGCGATGCCGTGGGTGGCCTCGTTGACGCCCTGCAGGTAGACCGCGCCGTGGCTCGGACCACCCAGCTCCAGGCGGTAGTTGCGGGAGACGGCCAGCTCCGCCAGCCCGGTCCGGTCGGCCAGGTCGCGGACCATCGCGGGCATCCGGCTGTCGTAGCCGGTGCCCAGCAGCACCACGTCGCAGGCGAGCGGGGCGACCTTGCCGGTGCGGCGGTCGCGCAGGTCGAGCACCACCTCGCCGTCCGCGACCCGGGCCGCCGTCACCTCGGTGAGCGCCAGCACCTCCGAGCGCGGGTTCCCGCGGCGGCGCTGCTGGTAGAGCATCAGGTACAGCTCGTCCAGGAACGGCGGGGCCAGGCCCGCGTAGTTGGTCAGCCGCATCTCGTCCAGCACCTGGGCCCGCAGCTCGGCCGGGCTGTCGAAGAACTCGTCCACGAAGGACGGGAAGAAGAGCTCGTTGACGAACTTGCTGGTCTGGTAGTTCTGCAGGCCGATCGAGCGGACCAGCATGGTCAGGTGCGCGTCCGGCAGCTGCTCGTGCAGGGCGTAGAACATCTCCGCCGCGCTCTGCGCCCCGCCGACCACCACCGCGCGCCGCGGCGGCTCGCCGGCCAGCTCGGCGACCCGGCTGCGGAACCGGGAGGAGTGCACCACCCGGTCCGCCGGCAGGTCGGCGAAGACGGCGGGTACGTGCGCGTCGCGGCCGGCGCCGACCACCAGGTCGCGGCAGGCGACGGTGTCCCCGTCGGCCAGCGTCACCAGCCAGCCGCGCGGGCCCTGGTCGGCCGGTTCGCGCAGCGGGTCGATCCGCACCGCCTCGGCGCCGCAGCGCACCTCGACCCGCTCCAGCTCCCCGGCCACCCAGCGCAGGTAGTCGGAGATCTCCCAGCGGAACGGGTGGAAGGTGCCGAGGTTGATGAACTCGTCCAGCCGGCCCTGCGCGTGCAGGAAGCTGAGGAAGGAGAACCGGCTGCGCGGGTTGCGCAGGGTGGCCAGGTCCTTGAGGAAGGACACCTGGCTGCGGGCCCAGGGCAGCAGCAGCTCGCGCTGCCAGCTGATCTCCGGCGCCCGCTCCAGCAGCAGGGTGGAGTCGGCCAGTTCGGGGGCACCGCTCTCCTCGATCGCCACCGCGAGGGCCAGATTGGCCGGCCCCGCTCCGATCGCCAGTACCCCGACCTCGCGGTGGGTCACGATTCCTCCTCGGTAGCAGTGGTGTCGGGCGCCTGGGCGCCCACCTCGATGCGCACCAGCGCGGCGGCGGCCTCGGCCAGCCGCAGCGCCTCGGCGGCGGTCCCGGCGCGGGTCATCACGATGCCCGCGCGGTCCCAGGAGTTGCGCAGGCCGCCGAACCGGTGGCCCTTGGCCACCCCGCAGACGGCCTGCAGCACGCCTTCGGCGGCCTGCGCCGCCTCGATGCCGGTGATGGACTCGACCTGCCCGGCCGCGCCGCCCTCGGCGGCCAGGAAGCGCACCGCCGCGCCGCCGGCCGCGGTGCGCGGCAGCGGCGGCGGGTCCTCGTCGCACATCACCGCGAAGTAGTCGCGGAACAGCTCGACCGGGTAGGCGACCTCGATCAGGTCCGGAATGGCGTCGCCGGGCATCCGGCCCGCGCACTCCACCAGGTGGGGCACGCCGTCGGCGACGATCCACTCGCAGTGCAGCACGCCGGTGGCGAACCCGGTGGCGAGCACCACCCGCTCGGTGGCGGCGACCAGCTCGGCGGCCGCGGCGGGCGGCAGGTCGGCCGGCACCGCGTGCGAGCGCTCCACCGGGAACGGGCCCGGGTAGAGCTGCTTGCCGGTGACGTTGGCGAACAGGGTGCTGCCGTCGCGCACCAGCAGCTCGACGCTGAACTCCTCGCCCGCGACGAACTGCTCCGCCAGCATCGCCAGTTCCATCGGCCGGTCCGGGACGAAGACGCCCTCGTCCTGGACCAGGCAGCCGGCCCAGGCCGCCTCGACCTCGTCCGGGTGCCGGATCACCCGGACGCCGACCGAGGCCTGACGGTTCGTCGGCTTGAGCACCACCGGGCCGGTGTGGCGCGCCATGAACTCCCGCACCTCGTCCGGTCCGTGCACCCGGGCACTGGCCGGGTTGGGGATCCCGGCGGCGGCCGTGACCAGCCGCAGCAGCGACTTGTCCCGGAGCAGCAGCGCCGCGCCCAGGCCCGCGCCCGGCAGCCCGTAGCGCTCGGCCAGCCGGGCCGCGAACGGGGTGGCGTACTCGATCGCCGGGATCACCGCGACCGGGTCGAGGCCGGGGTGCGCGTGGTAGAACTCGTCGGCCCGACCCGGGAGCTGGTACTCCCAGCCGATCACCTCGCGGACGAACGGGACGTCCTCGACCAGCTGGTGCACGTGGCGCTTGCGCAGGACGTCCGGCTCCTCGACGTAGACCACCGAGCCGGGGCCCTGGAAGCGGCCGATGGCGGGCACGGTCAGCCCGACGAAGCCGACGATCAGGACCGGCCCGGCGGCCGGGCGGTGCGGGGTCATGCGGTGCCTCCGATCACGTCCGCCTCGCGCTGCGCGCCGGCGTCCACCGAGGGGACCGGGGGCTGCTCCGCCGCCCGGTCGAGTCCGTACATCGCCAGCAGCCCGGCCACCACGGTGACCGCGCCGCACAGCAGCCAGAAGCCGCTGCCCAGGCCGTGCCAGGCGTAGACGCCGAACAGCGGGCCGAGCGCCATCGCCAGGCCGGCCACCGCCTGCATGGTGCTCAGGTAACGGGCCTTCAGCGCGGCGGGGAAGCTCGCCGGGTGGGCGAACATGCTGGGTCCGGCGATCATCAGCCCGCTGATCGCGAGCAGTGCGCCGAGCAGCACGATCGCGGCCGAGTGCACGGCCAGCGCGTACACCGCCAGGCCCGCCGCGTTGACCAGGTGCCCGGTCACCACGGCGCGGTGGGTGGGCAGCCGGACGATGTAGCTGGTGATCTTCAGCTCGCAGGTGATCAGCACCACCGAGGAGAGCACCAGCACCGCGCTGTACAGGCCGGTCGGGTAGCGGTCGTGGACGATCTCCAGCGGCAGCGAGACCGAGGACTGCACGTAGGTGACGGTGCCGAGCAGCACCGAGAGCAGGTAGGCGAGGTAGCGCCGGTCGCGCAGCATCGCGGCGTAGGCGGCCCGGCCGGAGACGGCCGGGACCGGTGCGTCGTCCGCCGGGGCCCCGGGCGCGTCCGGGGCGTCCGCTGCCGCCGCCGGGGCGGTGCGGCCGGGGAGCAGGGCGAGGGCGAGCGCCGCGTAGACCAGCGTGGTGGCCGCGTCCACCCAGAACAGCAGGTTCCAGTCGGCCAGGATCACCGCGGCGGCGATCAGCGGGGCCAGCGCGGCGCCGGTGTTGAGGGCGATCCGCATCATCGAGAAGGCCATCACCTGGAACCGCTCGGGCATCAGGTCGCTCAACAGGACGGCGGCGGCCGGGCGGTAGGCCTGGGCCAGCAGCCCGGCGGCCGCCACCACGAGCAGCAGCAGCCAGAGCAGCCCCGGCCGACTCACCCAGGGGAGCACCGCCACCAGCGGGGCCGAGCCGGCCATCGCGAGCACGATGGTGCCCCGGGGACCCAGCCGCGTGGTCAGCTCGCCGCCCAGCACCGTGCCGAACACGGTGCCCAGGCTGTAGGCGCCCAGGCAGAGGCCGGCCAGGCTCAACGAGAGCCCGCGGTGCGTCAGGTAGAGCACCAGGAAGGTCTGCACGAAGGCGGCGAGCTGGTTGACCAGCACGCCGGTCAGCAGGTACCGCACGGTGGCGGGGGTGGCCCGCAGCGTGTCCCGCACGCTGACGGGGGGTTCCTCGGTCATGCCGGTGCCTCCGCTCGCTCGATGCTCAGGGTCATGCCGCGGCCTCCGCCGCGGCCCGCACGATCCGGTCGGCGACCAGCGGCGCCGCCGCGAACCCGCTGCCGCCGCAGGCCGAACGGGCCCACAGGCCCGGTCCCAGCCGGGTCAGCCGGGCACCGCCGGTGCCCGCGTCGCTGGTGTAGTGGCAGGCGCGGACGCCGACCACCGCGTACTCGCCCGCCTCGCGCAGCAGGCCCTCGCCGACCAGCCGCTCGGCCCAGCCGGCCTGGTCCTCACCGGCCAGCCCGGTCCCGGCCACCTCGCGGCAGAGCGTGTGGGAGGAGACCTTGAGCAGCGTGCCGCCGACCGGCGGCAGCGCCCAGCCGCGCCCGTCCCGGCCCAGCCCGCCGACCGCGCCCACCCCGTGCCACCAGCGGGCCAGCCGGGCCGGCGGGCGCAGGTAGACCACCGTCTGGCGGTGCAGCAGCACCGGCTCGGCGACCAGCTCGCGGGTCCACGGCCCGGCCGCCAGCAGCACCAGGTCGCCGCCGATCCGCTCGCCGCCGGCGGTCTCCAGCAGGCCGTCCGCGGGCCGGACCGCGGTCACCGCCGTGCGCGGCCGCAGGGTCACCGCCGGGTGCCCGGCCAGCCGGCCGGCCAGCGCCCGCAGCACCCGGCGGGCCAGCAGCACCCCGGCCGCCTGCTCGCGCAGACCCGTGCTGCCGGGCGGCAGACCCAGCGGCGCCAACTCGCCCGGTCCGACCGGCGCCACCGGCAGCCCGGCGGCCGCGGCGCTGCGCAGCACCGCCTCGACCCGTTCGGCGGGCCAGGCGGTCACCACGCCGACCCGGCGGTAGAACGGGGTGCCGAGCAGCCGCTCCAGCTCCCGCCAGCGCCGCTCCGCCCGGACCAGCCGCCGGGTGGCCGCCGGGTTGCCGACCACCAGGGTGCGCAGCGCCCGGTGCTGGTCGGCCGAGCTGGCGGCCGGGTTGGGGATCGGCCCGCGGTCCAGTACGGTCACCCGGTGGCCCGCCAGCGCGCACTCCAGGGCGGTCAGCAGCCCGACGACGCCCGCGCCGACCACCACCACCCGCACTGCCGTCACAGGTCGGCCCCGGCCAGCCGGGGCAGCACGCGCGGCACCACCTCGGTGGCCAGCGCGGCGGACGGCACCGTCGCGTCCGGCAGGCCGGCCGCCGCCAGGTCCACCAGCAGCGGCGCCGCGCAGCGCAGCAGCAGGTCCAGCTCGTGGCAGAAGTCGCCCGCCCGCTCCGGCGTGACCTCCCACTGGTCCAGCCGGGCCAGCTGCTCGGTGAGGGTGAAGGCCGCCGCCGTCAGGCTGAACCGGCGCGGCTCGAAGGCGGCCGCGAACCGGTCCAGCAGCAGCTGCCCGGCGGCCCGGGAGTGCGCCGAGACCGGCAGCGGGCCGCCGCCCGCCCACTGCTCGGCCTTCGCCGCCACCCGGTTCCACGGCCGGACCAGCCGCTCGCCGGTCACCCGGTCCATCGCCTCGCGGGTGAAGTTGGTCCGCTGGAAGTCCGGGGCGGTGGCGGCCAGGTAGAACCGGATCAGGTCGCGCGGCACCTCGGCGGCGAGTTGACGCCCCGTCACCACGTGGCCCCGGCTGCTGGAGAACTTCTCGTTCTCCAACTCGTAGAACTCGTTGGTGACGAAGTGCGCCGGCAGCGCGTAGCCCCCCAGCGCGAGCAGCATCGCCACGCCCACCACCGCGAAGGCGAAGCTGGCGTCGGAGCCGAAGAAGTAGACCACCGCGGGCGCCGCCGCGGCCGACCAGAGCTCCTCGCCCGGCTGCTCGCCGCGCAGTTCGGCGGCCAGCGCGGAGCCGTGCATGCTCCAGGCGATGGTCTCCGCGTCGGAGTAGATCACCTGGTCGGCCACCTCGGGGAACGGCGCCGGGATGCCCCAGGAGATGGGCAGCGTGATCGGGTAGTCCGGCAGCGGCTCGGCCAGCAACTCCTCGACCAGTTGCGCCAGTCTGGGTCGCATGGTGGCGGTCAGCGAGGCGAAGTAGGCGGTCAGCTCGGCCCGGTGCTCCTCCAGCGGCAGCACCAGGACGGGAGTCTCGCGCAGCTCCACCTCGTCGTCCGGGTCCAGCGTGGAGCGCGGGTCGATCAGGTCGCCGGAGGCGATCCAGTGCCCGCAGGTCTCGCACAGCCCCGCGCAGCCGACCGCCAGGCAGACCGGGCAACCGCCGCGCACGTAGGCGTCGGTGAGGAACTCCCCGGTCCGCGCCACGTACGGGAAGGCCACCGGGCGCAGCCGCAGCTTGTCGAGCTTGTGGAGCCGCCGGAAGAAGTCCTGGACCGCGAGCCGGTACCGCTGGTCGAACCGGACGAAGCCGTCCGCCTCGATCGCCAGCGTGCCGAGGGTCTGCTCCACCTGCGCGCCCGAGCGCTCGCGCAGCTCCTCGGGGTCGACCCCGAGCCGGCGGGCGGTGGTGACGATGTAGTTCTGGGTGAAGTGCACCCCGGTGCCGAAGAGCACGTCGCGGCCGGTGGCCCTCGCGTACCGGGCGCAGACGTCGGCGCTGAGGAACGGGCCGGCCAGGTGGCCGAGGTGCAGGTCCCCGTTGGCCGTCGGTCCGGGGGCGATCACCAGGGTGCGGTCCATCGGGACGGATCCTCCGTTCGGTGTCGACGCGGCGGGCGGACCTGCCGCGAGCCACCGGCCGAGGTGACGTAGTTGGAGGCTAGGGAGCAGGGGTTCCCGATCGACAGGGGTTGCTTTCCCGAGGGTTGGGGAAGATCGGCCTCCATTCGTGGAGGCGAACGGGAACCGCCCCGGCGCCGTCGTGGCGGCACCGGGGCGGTTCGTGGTCGGCCGGCTCCGGGCCGGTCGGCAGCTCGGGCGGTGGCCGCCCGGTGGATCAACTGCCCATGATCTGCGCGAAAGTGGCCGGATCGGTGTCGAAGCCGCGCCGGTCCTCGGCGCGCAGCACCCAGGCCCCCGAGGCGTTGCGCACGAAGTCGGCCACCCGGGCGGCGGTGGCGGGCCCGAATCCGGTCAGGTCCACGGTCAGCACCTCGCGCCGGTGTTCGCGGATCCGCACCTCGGGCGCGGCCACCTGGGCGAAGGTCAGCCGCCCGTACTGCTGCTGGACCGCCACCCCGATCACCACCCGGTGGTAGCGGGTGGAGACCCGGTCGAACTCCACCGTCATCCGCTCGTCGACCCCGAAGCCGCGCCCGTCCCGGCTGTCCCGGCTGAGCTCGATGGTGCCCTCCGGGGAGCGGCTGTCGAAGTGGACCAGGTAGGCCGGTGCGGCCTGCGGGTCGTCCACCGTGTAGACGGCCGCCATCAGGTCCAGGTCGTGCGCGGGCGTGCCCGCCGGGTTCGGATCCCACGACAGGGCCACCTCGATGCGCTCCAGGCCCTTGTTGAGGCTGTTGCTCACGGCGCCTTCCCCCTCCACTTGTCGGCGTACCGACCGTCCATGGTGTCAGATCGGTGCGACGGGCGGAGCCGGACGCTGACGTTGCGTCAGGTGCCGGGCGCACGGGTCCGGAGGGTCAGTCCCGGGTGTCGTCCCCGTCCCGCTCGGCGTTGGGCCGCCACCGGGTCGGCTCGCTCACCCAGCCCGCGGCGGTCCACGGGCCGAGGGCCGCCGTGGCGCCCGGGCGGGTGGCGAGCAGCCGGCGGGCGCCGGGGACGGCCTCGGCGGCCCGGGCCCCGAGCGCTTCCTTCAGCTCCCCGGGCGCAGGGCCGGCCGCACCCGCGGCGAGGAGGGCCGGCAGCGGCCAGGGCCCGGCCGGCACGAACACCGTTCCGGTGCTGCCGCTCTCCCCGGCCCACCGCGCGCACGGTGGTGGTGCTGTCCATGCTCGGCCCCCTGCAGTCCCGAGGTGTCGAGCGCGGCGCGGAGCCGAGCGGGCGGCGAGCGGTTTTCGGCCGCGGGGGCCCGGGGGGGTGCTACTTGCGCTTCGCGGTCTTGGCCGTCTTCGCGCTCTTCGCCGGCTTGGCCGCGGGCGCCGTCGCCGCGCGGGCCGCCTGCTTGGCGTCCTGCTCCTGCTTCGCCTTCACCCGGGCGGCCTCGTTGCGGACCTCGCCCGCGATGGTGCGCTCGGTGCGCAGCCAGTCCGGGGCGGCGTCCTTGATCTCCTCGATCTGGTCGCTGGTCAGGGCCTCGGTGACCCCGCCGCGGGCCAGGCCGGAGACGGAGACGCCGAGCTTGGCGGCCACCACCGGGCGCGGGTGCGGGCCGTTCTTGCGGAGTTCGACCAGCCACTCGGGCGGGGTGGTCTGGAGCGCGTTCAGCTCCTCCCGGGAGACGACACCCTCCTGGAACTCGGCCGGGGTGGCCGGGAGGTAGACGCCGAGCTTCTTGGCAGCGGTGGCCGGCTTCATCGTCTGGGTCGTCTTGGGCTTGTGCGAAGTCATGGGCACCAGGGTAAGCGGTTGCGCGGAGTGCCTGGTCACGGTGGGTAGCCTTGGGGCGTGACGGATATCCAGGCGACCCCTTCCACCGCATCGTTCCGGCTGGCGTACGTGCCCGGCGTGACCCCGGCCAAGTGGCTGCGGGTCTGGTCCGAGCGCCTGCCCGACGTGCCGCTGACCCTGGTGCAGGTCGACTCGACCGACGGCAGCCGCGCGCTGGCGGCCGGGGAGGCGGACGCCGGGCTGGTCCGGCTGCCGGTGGACCGCACCGTGCTGAGCGCGATCCCGCTCTACACCGAGACCACGGTGGTCGTGGTGCCCAAGGACCACCTGCTGACCGCGCTGGAGGAGGTCACCGTCGCGGAGCTGGCCGAGGAGGTGCTCTGGCACCCGCTGGACGACACCCTGGACTGGCCCGACCGCCCCGGCCTGCCCGCCTACGAACGGCCGGCGACCACGGCCGGGGCGATCGAGCTGGTGGCCGCCGGGGTGGGCCTGCTGGTGGTGCCGCAGTCGCTGGCCCGGCTGCACCACCGCAAGGACCTGACCTTCCGGCCGCTGGTCGACGTGCCGCAGTCGCAGATCGCGCTGGCCTGGCCGGAGGCGGCGACCACCGACCTGGTCGAGGAGTTCATCGGGATCGTCCGCGGCCGCACCGTGAACAGCTCGCGCGGGCGGGCCAAGGAGGAGCCGGCGCCGACCGCCGCGCCGCGCAAGCAGGGGGCGAAGCCGCAGCAGAAGCAGGCGCAGAAGCCGCAGGCCAAGGGGGGCAAGGCGCAGCCGAAGCGCCCGGGTGCCCAGGCCAAGGCGGCGCCCGCCAAGCGCGGCCGCCCGGGCGGTCGGCGGGCACGGTAGCGGCGGCGGTCCCCGACGCCCCGTCAGGTGCGGTGCCGCCCGTTCTTGACCCATGGGTCAAATAATCGCTACGGTGGCCCCATGGGCAGGCCCAGGGGATTCGAACCGGACGTCGTCGTCGCGCAGGCGATGGAGGCGTTCTGGACCAACGGCTACGCCGGCACCTCGCCGGCCGACCTGGCCGAGGCGACCGGGGTGGCGAAGGGGAGCCTCTACCACGCGTTCGGGTCGAAGCGGGAGCTGTTCGGCAAGGCGCTCGACCTGTACGACAGGACCGGCTCCGCGCTGACCGAGGAGTTCCTGTTCCAGTCGGGGACCGCCAAGGAGCGGATCCGGGCCTACCTGCTGTTCCTGGTCGAGTACGACCTCAACTCCCCGGTGCGGCGCGGCTGTCTGGCGGCGAACACCGCACTGGAGCTGGGCGGGCGCGACGAGGAGGCGATGCGGGCGGTGCGCCGGATGGTGGACCGCTCCGTCGAGCTGCTCGCCGCGCGGATCGAACAGGGGCAGCGGGACGGGGACGTGGCGCGCGAGGTGGACGCCGCGGCGCAGGCCGAGTTCCTGATGAACACCATCGCCGGCCTGCGGGTGATGGCGACGAGCTTCGACGGTCCGGTGCTGCACCGGGTGGTCGAGACCGCCCTGGCCGGTCTCTGAGCCGACCGCGCCCCCTCTGCGGGGGGCTTTTTTGTGCCCTGATTTTTGACCTGTAGTTCAAGAAAGGGGATTTCGATGGACCTCGGTATGGGTGGGAAGACCGCGCTGGTGACCGGCGCGAGCCGTGGCATCGGTCTGGCGATCGCACAGGCCCTCGCCGCGGAAGGGGTCACCGTCGTGGGCGCGGCCCGCACGGTCTCGCCGGACCTCGCCTCGGCCGCCGCCCTGGCCGTCGCGACCGACCTGAGCACCCGTGAGGGCGCGACGGCGGTGGTGGAGCGGGCGGTCGCGGAAGTCGGCGGGATCGACTTCCTGCTGAACAACGTCGGTGCGGGCGACCCGGAGAAGCTCTCGCTGGGCGGCTTCCTGGAGGCCGACGACGAGCAGTGGCAGGCGATCTTCGGCCTCAACCTGTTCAGCGCCGTCTGGACCACCCGCGCCGCGCTCCCGAGCATCCTGCAGCGGCGGGGCGCGATCGTGAACATCTCCTCGATCAACGCCCGGGTCCCGGCCGGCTCCCCGGTCGGGTACGCGGAGGCCAAGGCGGCGCTGACCCAGTTCTCCAAGCGCCTCAGCGAGGAGTTCGGTCCGCAGGGGGTCCGGGTGAACACGGTCTCCCCCGGAGTGGTGGCGAGCCCGCTGTGGACCGACCCGGCGGGCTTCGGCGGCAGGGTCGCGGAGGCCTTCGGAGTCGGTCACGACGACCTGTTGAAGGGGATCCCCGCCCGGTTCGGGATCGCCTCCGGCCGGGTCACCGAACCGGCGGAGGTGGCCGACCTGGTCGCCTTCCTCCTGTCGGACCGGGCGGCGAACATCCACGGCGCGGACCACGTGATCGACGGCGGAACCCTGCGCGCGGCGTAGCGCGGACCGTGGCGCGCGGCGGGCGCCGCGCGGAACCGCGGCGGGGGCCCCCCCCCCGGGGGGGGGGGCGCCCGGCGGCGCCCC
>NZ_JBHYKG010000109.1:0-25799 GCF_042741245.1 Kitasatospora sp. NPDC058965 | reverse complement strand
CCCGGCGCCGCGCCCGCGCCGCCGGCCACCGCGGGTCAGCCGGGCGGTGCGCCGCAGGGCCCGCCGGCCCCCGCGCCGGGCGCGCCGGGCACCAACCCGCCCGCACCGCAGCTCAACAACGCCGCCGTCAAGCCGCCCGGCTTCTCCGTCGTGGCCGGCTACGGCTGCGGCAGTTCGGCAGCCCAGTCCTTCAGCGAGCACGACCGGTACGGCGGCGGCGCGACCGGCTGGGTCGCCGTCGGGAAGGGCGGTTGGGCCTCCGACGGCTGCAACGGCAGCTTCGACACCATGCCGATGTCCGGCAGCGCCACGTCCGCCGACAGCGGCATCTACGCGGTGTGGAGCTTCTCGCCGGGCACCGCCGGACTCACCAGGGCCACCTGCCAGGTCCAGCTGTACGTGCCCGCCGACCACGACCCGACCCACGTCGGCGGGGACCCGGCGCACTTCCAGGTCTACGGCTCGGGCGACGCGTCCGGATCGATGACGAGCGACTTCAACGTCGACCAGTTCGGCTACCTCGGCCAGTGGAAGCCGGTGGGCACCTTCGCGGTGACCAAGGGCACGCTGTCGATCAAGCTGGACAACCGCGGACTCGACTGGCACAGCTCCACGGTGACCAACGCCCACCTGGCCGTCGCCCAGTTCCGCGCCAACTGCGCCTGACCCGAGTGGACGGAACCGAGTGAGCCAGACCTGGGTCAAGGTCGCCCAGCGCGGCTGGGGCGCGCACCACACCATCGGGGCCGCGGTCCGCGCGGCGGCCGACGGCGCGGTCGTCTCGGTCATGCCCGGGGAGTACCGGGAGAGCCTGGTGCTGGACCGCCCCGTCACCCTGCTGGCGGAGAAGGGGGCGGGGACGGTACGGATCGTGGCCCCGCGCGGGCCCGCGCTCACCGTCTCCGGCGGCGCCCCGGAGCTGCGCGGGCTGGTCCTGCAGGGCGCCGATCCGGCGGGGCCGGCCCTGCTGGTCGGCGGCGGCGAGCCGGTGCTGACGGACTGTGAGATCACCGGTGGCCGGGTGGAGGTGGCCGGGACGGCGGCCCCCGTGCTCCGCGGCTGCCGGGTGCACCGGGCGGCCGGCGAGGGGGTCCGGCTGACGGGCGACAGCCGCGCCGTGCTGGAGGAGTGCACGGTGGCCGGGATCGACGGCGTCGGCGTCCTGGTCGCCGCCGGTGCGACTCCGCGGCTGCGGGGCTGCACGGTCGGGCCGGTCGGTGGGGAGGGCGTGCGGCTCGGCGGGACCGGGCGGAGCACGTTCGAGGACTGCGAGGTGACCGGCAGCGGCGGCGCGGCCGTCCGGCTGCTCGGCGCCGCGGCCGCGCTGCTGGTCTCCTGCCGCCTGCGCGACGGCCGGGCCGAGGGCGTGCACGTGTCCGCCGGCGCCACGGCCACCGCCACGGCCGACGGCGGGACCGACGGCGGAGCGGGCGGCACGGTCCTGGAGGGGTGCGAGGTCTCCGGGACCGGCGCGGCCGGGCTGCTCGCCGACCAGGACGGCCGGGTGGTCCTGCGGGACTGCCGGATCTCCGCGACCGCCGGCGCCGGCATCGTCGCCCTGGACCGCAGCAGTCTGCGGCTGCACGGCACCACCGTCGCCGACACCGCCGACACCGGCCTGGCGGTCGGCGGCACGGCGTCCGTCCGGGCCGACGGCGGCGGCGTCCGGCGCGCCGCCGGCAACGGGGTGTACGCCTCCGGTCAGGCCGAACTCGCCCTGACCGACTGCGAGGTGGCGGACTCCGGGTACAGCGGCATCCACCTGGGCGAGCGCGCCCGGGCGCTGCTCGTCGACTGCCGGCTGCACGGCACCCCCGAGCACGGCATCAGGGCCACCGGCGACTCCCTGCTGCGCGCCGAGGGCACCCGGATCGAACGGGCGGCGATGGCCGGCGTCTCGGTGGAGGAGCGGGCGGACGCGGTGCTGCACGACTGCACGGTCAGCACGACCGGCACCGGCGTCCGGCTGCACACCCCGCACCGCCCGCTGCTCGACGACTGCCGGGTGACCGACACCGGGGGGACCGGGGTGGAACTCGGGCCCCGGACCGGCGCCCTGCTGCTGCGCACCCGGATCCACCGGACCGGGGCGGCCGGGCTGCTCGCCGAGGAGCACAGCGTGCCGCTGCTGCACGGCTGCGAGATCGCGGGGACCGCGGGCAGCGGCATCGTGGTGCGCGCCGCGGCCGCGCCGCAGGTGCGGTCCAGTGCGATCACCCGCACGGCGAAGAACGGCGTCTACCACGCGGACGGGTCGCACGGCGTGCTGGAGGACTGCGTGCTGTCCGAGACCGGCTACCCCGCGCTGTACGTCGGGGCGGGCGCCGACCCGGTGGTCCGGCGCTGCCGGTTCCACGACACCGCCGAGGACGTCGCGACCGCCGACGGGTCGGCGGCGGTGATCGAGGACTGCCTGGCCGAGCGGGTGAAGGCCTCGGCCCTCCCGGTCCCGGCCGCCACGGCCGCGCCGTCGCGGCTGCCGCTGCCGGCGGCCGGCCCCGGCGAGGCCGACCGGGCCGACCGGGCCGGGAGCGGCGACGGCTCCGACGGGGCGGGCGGGGCGGACGGAACGGACGGGACCGGGCCCGCGGCGGACTCGCTGGAGGCGCTGCTGGCGCAGTTGCACCGGCTGGTCGGCCTCGACCGGGTCAAGCGCGACGTGGAGACCATGGTCAAGCTGATGCAACTGGTCCGGCGCCGAAAGGAGTTGGGACTACCCCCGCCGCCGACCAGCCGCCATCTGGTGTTCGCCGGGAACCCCGGTACCGGCAAGACCACGGTGGCCCGGCTCTACGGCCAGATCCTGCGCGCCCTGGGCATGCTCACCGGCGGCCACCTGGTCGAGGCGGACCGCGGCGACCTGGTCGGCGAGTACGTCGGCCACACCGCCCCCAAGACCACCGCGGTGTTCCGCCGGGCGCTGGGCGGCGTGCTGTTCATCGACGAGGCGTACGCGCTGGTGCCGCACGGCCAGGGCGGCGACTTCGGCCAGGAGGCGATCTCCACCCTGGTGAAGCTGATGGAGGACCACCGCGAGGAGATCGTGGTGATCGTGGCCGGCTACCCGGGCGACATGCAGCGGTTCGTCGACGCCAACCCCGGCCTGGCCTCGCGCTTCACCCGCACCCTGACGTTCGACGACTACCTCGGGCCGGAGCTGGTCGAGATCGTCGCCCACCAGGCCGATCAGCACCGCTACGACCTGCCGGAGCCGACCGTCGCCGCGCTCGCCGAGTACTTCACGGCGCTGCCCCGCGACGAGGGCTTCGGCAACGGCCGCACCGCCCGCCAGGTGTTCCAGTGGATGACCGAGCGGCACGCCCGCCGGGTCTGCGACCTGGCCGACCCGACGCCGCAGGACCTGACGACCGTCCAGCCCGAGGACCTGCCGGAGCTCGGCCTGCCGCTGTGACCCGGTGGCCCCGGACCCGCCGGCCCGGGCGGGCCGGGCGGGCCGGGCGGGCCGGGCGGGCCGGGCGGGCTCAGGCCGCGGGCGCCGGCGGCGTGACCGTCGGCAGGATCGAGTTGAAGTCCGCACTCGCGTACGCCTGTCCGGCCATGTTCAGCAGGCCGGTGTAGGTGCCGACCGCCTCCATGGCGTCGGCGAACTGACGCAGCGCCCGGGTCATCTCCGGGCCGATCACCGGGGCGAACTTGTGGGCCGCGTCCTGGACGCCCTTGTCGTCGAAGACCCCGTCCTGGGTGACCGGGGCCCCGCCGCTGACCGCGGACGGCACCAGGGTGTAGGTCTGGTGGTACTGCGCCTGCTGGCCCCAGAAGGTGTCGCTGCCCAGCACCGAGATCACCTGGACGTGCAGTGCGTTGTACTCGTCCACCAGCGGCTTGGAGATGTTCAGCATCGACTGCTCACAGGCCGTCAGGCCGCCCAGGTCGATCTTGAACGGGCCGTAGGTCGGCGGCGTGATCGGGGTCCCGCCGTTCGTCGGCGCGTCGGGCTTGCCGGTGGTCGGCACGATCGGCGGCGGGGCGGTCCAGAGCATGTCCAGCCGCGGGTCCCGGGCCGGACTGACCGGCGTGGTGTCACCGCCCGAGCCGGAGCCGCCGAGCAGGTCCTTCTCGACGTAGATCGGGGACTTCAGGGGGGTGACCGAGCTGTAGCCGGGCATGGGGCTCCCTTCCGCGGCCGACTGCCCGGTGGCAGTGGAACTGCCGCACGGGGCCAAGCCTTTCGCACGCCGACGCCGTTCGGGAGGTCCCCATTGGGGGACCCCCTCAGCGGCAGAAGAAGGGATGCCGGAGCACGCCGCCCGCTGCCTAGACTCCGCAGCGTGACGTACACCTTGCAGGAGTTCAGGGTCGACCTGGCCCAACTCGGCGACACGGCCGACCTGGTGCGCCGGGAGGGCGGGACCATCAGGGAGGAGATCGACGGCATCACCACGACCCTCAAGGGTCTGGAGGTCGGCTGGACCGGCCCGGCCGCCGTCTCCTTCGAAGAGATCCACCAGGTCTACACCGCGCGGATGGGCGACCTGACCACGTTGCTGGACGACATGGCGAGCCGGCTGCGGACCGCCTACCAGACGTACCGCGACATCGAGGAAGCCAACACCCGCAACGTCAGCCGCTGACGCACCCGCCCTCCTCGCCCGCCGCACCCCGGCCCCGCGCACCCCCGGAGCAGCCGTGACCCAGCCCGCCCCCGCCCCGTCCTACTCGCAGACCGTGATCGCCGTGACGCCGCAGGACCTGCAGTTGGCCGCGACCGACCTGACCACCCGGATCGGGAAGATCGTGCACAGCCTGACCAAGGTCAACAAGGCGCTGGGCGCCCTCCACCTGGGCTGGGCCGGTGACACCGCCGACAAGGCCAAGAGCTTCTCCGACCAGTGGTCCGCCTGCATGGTCGAGCTCTTCGGGACCGAGGCCCACCGGGACGGCGTCCTCAACCAGCTGGTGCAGGCGCTGGGCTCGGCGGCGGCCAACTACGACGGGGCCGAGCAGTTCGTGGGCAACCAGCTCTTCGGCGCCTTCCTCTCCGGGGTGACCAGCACCGACACGTCGGGCGCCACCGATCCCGGCGCCCTGATCCCCGACAAGACCGACCGGGAGACCACCTCCATCGCCGAGTCCTTCTCGGTGTCGTCATGAGCAGGGTCCCGCTGCACCGGCCGACCCGCGCACTGCCGCCCGCGCTGCCCGACCAGCGGGTGGTGCTGCCCGCTCCCCCGCAGACCCCGCAGCAGCAACCGGGCTCGGGGGCCGGCAGCTGGCTCTCGCTGCTGCTGCCGCTGATGAGCACCGTCAGCATGGCGGCCTACATGGTGATGTACCGCAAGCCGCTGCTGATCGTGCTGGGCGTGGGCTTCGTGCTGATCTCGGTGGGGGCCACCGTCGCGGTCCGGCACCAGATGACCAGCGCCAGCCGGCAGAACAAGGCGCGCCAGCGCGCCCGGTACCTGCGCTACCTGGCCGAGGTCAAGCAGACGGCCCGTCAGGTCGCGGGCGCCCAGCGCCTCTCGGCCGCCTGGCTGCACCCGTCGCCCGAGCGCCTGTGGGCGGTGGCCGAGCGCCGCCGCCGGGTCTGGGAGCGGCGCGGCACCGACGAGGACTTCCTGCAGGTCCGGGTCGGTCAGGGCCGGGCCGACCTGGCCACCCCGATCCAGCTCGGCACCCGCAACGACCCGATGGCCGAGTACGACGAGCCGACCCACGCCGCGGCCCAGCGGGTGCTGGACCAGGTCGGCAAGGTCGGTCACCAGCCCGCGCTGCTGGACCTCGCCCGCGCCGGGGTGGTCAGCCTGCTCGGGCCGGTGGACCGGACCAGGGCGCTGGCCCGCGCCCTGCTCTGCCAGGTCGCCGTGCTGCACGCCCCCGACGACGTCACGGTCGCGGTGTGCACCGGCGGCAGCCCGGACTGGGAGTGGGCCAAGTGGCTGCCGCACACGCACGAGGCGGGCGCGGCCGGACCGGCCGGGGTCGTCCCGCTGGTCGCCGCCCGGTTCGAGGAGCTCGCCGACGCGCTGGAGGAGGCACTCGCCCGGGCCCAGACCGAGCGGACCGGCCGGCGCACCCAGCAGCCCGGCCGGACCCCCGCGGGCCACCGCCTGCTGGTGCTCCTCGACTCCTACGACCCGGCCGCCGCCTGGGCCCGCGGCCCGGTGGCCACCGCCCTGCTGGAGGCCGCCGGACCCGAGCTCGGGATCACCGTGGTCTGCCTGGTGGACGCCGAGCGCGAGGAGCCGACCCGCACCCAGGTGCGCGCCCGGGTCGGCGAGGACGGCTCGCTGCGCCTGGAGGGCCGCCGCGGCGAGCTCTACAACCGGATCGAGGACGCCGTCGCCGACGCCCCGTCACCGGTGCTCTGCGAGCTGACCGCGCGGGCGCTGGCCCCGCTGAGCCTCACCGAGGAGGCCGAGCAGCTGCTGGCCCGGACCGTCACCCTGCCGGAGATGCTCGGCACCCCGGACGTGGCGGCCTTCGACCCGGCCGAGGGCTGGCTGCCGCCGGGCGACGAGCGGCTGCTGCGGCTGCCGATCGGCCTGTCCGGCGACGGCGACCCGGTGCTGCTGGACCTCAAGGAGGCGGCGCAGGGCGGCATGGGCCCGCACGGCCTGGTGGTCGGCGCGACCGGCTCCGGCAAGAGCGAGCTGCTGCGCACCATGGTCACCGGACTCGCGATGACCCACTCGCCCGAGCTGCTCAGCCTGGTGCTGGTCGACTTCAAGGGCGGCGCGACCTTCGCCGGGGTGACCGGGCTGCCGCACGTGGCCGGCCTGATCACCAACCTCGCCGACGACCTGTCCATGGTGGACCGGGTCCGCGCGGCCCTGCAGGGCGAGCAGCAGCGGCGGCAGCGGATGCTGCGCGACGCCGGCAACGTCGACTCGCTGCGCGAGTACCAGCTGCGCCGCGAGGCCGGGCAGCCGGGCCTGGACGGCAAGCCGCTCGAACCGCTGCCCTACCTGCTGATCGTGGTCGACGAGTTCGGTGAACTGCTCTCCCAGCGGGCCGACTTCATCGACCTGTTCGTGCAGATCGGCCGGGTCGGCCGCAGCCTGGGGATGCACCTGCTGCTGGCCACCCAGCGGCTGGAGGAGGGACGGCTGCGCGGCCTGGAGTCCCACCTGTCGTACCGGATCTGCCTGCGGACCTTCAGCGCCGCCGAGAGCCGCGCCGTGCTCGGCACCCCGGAGGCCTACGAGCTGCCCTCGATCCCCGGTTCCGCCTACCTCAAGGTGGACCAGTCGATCTACCAGCGGTTCCGGGTCGCGCACATCTCCGGGCCCTACCGGGCCCCGGGCGAGCGGACCGCGCCGACCGGGCCGGGCGCCGCCGTCGTCCCGTTCGAGCTGCGCACCCGGCCGGCGGAGGAACCGGTGCCGGACCCCGCGCCCCAGGTCGCCCTGCCGCCCGGCCCGACCGAGATGCAGGTCGCCGTCGAACACGTCTGCCGGTTCGGGCAGCCGGTGCACCAGGTCTGGCTGCCGCCGCTGCCCGCGGCCATCCCGCTGGACAGCATGCTCGGCCCGCTGGCCGACCAGCCCGGCCGCGGTCACCAGGCCGGGCTGTGGCCCCGGGTCGGTCGGCTGGCCTTCCCCGTCGGCGTGATCGACCTGCCGCTGCAGCAGCAGCAGTTGGCCCTGCAGTTCGACTTCGAGCGGACCCACGGCAACCTCGCCGTAGTCGGCGCGCCGCAGACCGGCAAGAGCACCCTGCTGCGCACGGCGCTGCTCTCCGCGATGCTCACCCACACGCCCGAGGAGGCGCAGTTCTACTGCCTCGACTTCGGCGGCGGCAGTCTCCGGCCGCTGGCGGCCGCCCCGCACGTGGGCGCGGTCGCCGGGCGCCGGGACCTGCCGCGGGCCCGCCGGGTGCTGGCCGAGATCGGGCGCCTGGTGGCCGCCCGCGAGCAGCTCTTCGGCGAGCTGGGCATCGACGCGGTGGCCGGGTTCCGCACGCTGCGCCGGGCCGGGAAACTGCCGGCGGGCACCCGGGCCGCCGACGTCTTCCTGGTGCTGGACAACTGGGGCGCGATCCGGGCCGAACTGGACGACGCCGAGGCGGCGGTGGTGGACCTCGCCGCCCGCGGCCTGGGCGTGGGCGTGCACGTGCTGCTCACCGCCAACCGGTGGGCCGACGTCCGGACGAACCTGCGCGACAGCATCGGCGGCCGGCTGGAGCTGCGGTTGAACGACCCGGCCGAGTCGGAGGTCGGCCGGGCGCTGAGCCGGCAGATCCCGCACGGCCTGCCGGGCCGCGGCGCGGTGCCGCCCGGCGCGCTCTACCAGGCGCTGCTGCCCCGGCTGGACGGCCGGGAGAGCGCCGCCGACCTGGGCGACGCCCAGCAGGACACGGTCGCCAAGATCGTGGCCGGCTGGTCAGGACCGGCCGCGCCGCCGGTGCGGATGCTGCCCGAGCGGGTGCTGCGCTCCGCCGTCGACCGGGCGGTCGCCGCGGACGCGGCCACCGCGGGGGCCGTCGGGGCGGCCGGGGACGGGGTGCCGATCGGCCTGGGCGAACTCGACCTGGCGCCGGTCAGCCTCCACCTCGGCGCCGACGACCCGCACTTCCTGGTGCTCGGGGACGCGGCCAGCGGCAAGTCGACCTTCCTGCGCACCTGGATGCGCGGCACCGCCGCGCGCCGCACCGCCTGGCAGGCCCGGTTCATGGTGGTCGACTACCGGCGCGCCCTGCTGGACGCCGTACCGCCGGAGTACGTCGGCGCCTACGCGGGCGACGCGACCGCCGCCCAGGCGTACACCGACCAGCTGATCGCCCGGCTGGAGGAGCGGATGCCGCCGCCCGGCATCACCGCCGCCCGACTGCGCGCCCGGGACTGGTGGGAGGGCCCCGAGCTCTACCTGGTCGTGGACGACTACGACCTGGTCGCCTCCGGCCGGCAGTCCCCGCTGGCCCGGATCGCCGACTACGTCACCCAGGCGCGCGAGATCGGCCTCCACGTGGTGCTGGCCCGCCGGGTCGGCGGCACCGGCCGGGCGGTGATGACCGATCAGCTGCTGTCGCGGCTCAAGGACCTGGGCGCCGGCGGCCTGGTGCTCTCCGGCGACCACCGCGAGGGCGTGCTGCTGGGCGACCAGCGGGCCGTCCAGCGTCCGCCGGGCCGGGGCGTGCTGGTGCGCCGCGGCAGCGCCGAGGCGCTGCTCCAGGTGGCCGTGCCGGACGAAGACGAACAGGGATAAGGAACAGCAGCCGATGGCAGGCGCGGAAGTCGACATTGACGCGATCTACACCTTGGGGAACGCCTGGATCACCCTGGGCAACAACCTCAAGACCGGTGCCGACCAGATGGACCGGGCCCGGACACCCGGCTGGACCGGGTACGGCGCCGACGCGGCCGTGTGGGCCTTCGCGGGCCTGTACATCGACGTCCTCGAACCGACCTGGACCACCTGCTGGACCATGGGCGACGCCATCAACGACTACGGCCGCGCCCTGGAACTGATCCTGGACAAGGAGCAGGCCGCCCGGGACGCGATCGCCCTCGCCGGCGGCATCGGCAGCATCCTGGGCCTCTTCCTGCCGTTCGGCCTGGGCTACCTCGGCGAGCTGGTCGGGCCCCTGCTGGAGGGGCTGACCGAGACGCTCAGCAACATCATCGAGGGCCTCAGCCAAGGCATGCAGCTGCTCACCAAGGTGCTCGCCTTCCTCGGCGAGATCGCCGTGGCCGTCGGCGGGCAGCTGGCGCTGGACGCGTTCAGCCAGTGGATCGCCGACGAGGCCTACCACGTGCCGTTCGAGATGGACTGGGCCTCCGAGGCCATCAGCCTGGGCATCGCCGGCGGGTTCGGCGCGCTCGGCGGGGCCTTCGACCTCTTCGGCGGCGGCAAGGGCGGCAAGGGCGCGCCCGACATCAACCCCAAGACCGGTGAAGGACCGGGGACCAGGACCGGGACCGTCCCCGACCCGGAGAAGGTCCCCGGGCCGCAGCTGCCGGCCCCGCCCCCGTACGAGGCGCTGCCCGCCCCCGACCTGGGCGGCTCGTTCGGCGGACCGCCCAAGGGCGTCGATCCGGTGCTGACCGAGCCGCTGCCCGGCGGCCACCTGCCGGCGGATCCCCCGACGACCGGCCCGGTCACCGTCAAGGACCCGCTGACACCCCCGGAGACCACCCCGCCCACGCCCGACCCGCCGGCCAGGACGCCGGCCACGGAGAACCCGGGCTACGGGACCGGCCAGGAGTCGACCGCGCCCACCGCCGGGCAGGACCAGCGGGTCACCGAGCCGGCGACCGGGGCGCCGGTGCTCTCGCCGGGCACCCGGGTCCCCACCGCCCCGGAGGCGGCCAACCCGGAGCTGGTCGGCGCGCCGCGCGAGGCCCAGGGCCCGACCGGTGCGCCGGTCCACGAGTCGGTGACCGGCGGGCCGGTCCACGAGTCCGCCGCCGAGGGCGGCACCACCACCGTCCGCAGCTCCGAGCAGCAGTACCGGGCGTCCTTCGGCGCCGAGCCGACCGGCACGCCGAAGACCACGACCGCCGGGCCGGTCGAGAACCCCGCGAGCGCCGTGAGCCGCCCGGGCGACGCCCCGCGGACGGTCCGGGTCGCCGACGAGGAGGCCCCGGTGGCGAACCCGTCGGAGCAGCAGCCGGAGCAGGCGACCCCGGCCACCGGCTCGACCACCACGTCGACCAGGACGGGCACGGACACCCCCACCGAGCGCACCCCGGACAGCGCCGCCGGGCGGGGCGTCACCGGCAGGCCGACCTCCGCGTCCGCGAAGGGAGCGGCGCAGGACGTCCCGCTCGGCGACGAGTCCGACCGGCCGACCGTGTCCGCCTCCGCCCGCACGACGGCGTCGGCGCCGGCCGACTCCGCCACGGCCTCCGCCTCCGCCGGTAAGCAGGGGAAGTCCCGCCCCGCGGACGACGGCGCGCCCGGCCGCGGGCTCTCGGCCTCCGCCGCGCCGGACGCCCCCCGGCCGCTGCCGCTGCACGAGCTGCCCCCGGTCCCGGTGGACCACCTCACGCCGGACCTCGGCGCCCCGAGCCCCGAGCGCCAGCAGCTGCTGGACCGGCTCCCCTCGGTGCGGGACGGTTTCGCGGACGAGCACCTCGACCCCGATCCCCTGGCGCAGAAGCTGAAGGACGCGCTGCCCGCCGTCCCGGACGAGCACCCGGCCGGCCCCGACCTGCCCGACACGCCGGGCGGCCGGCTGCGCACCACCGAGGACCGGATCAACGACCAGCTGCGCACGCTGCGCAGCAGCGCGCGCGACCTCGGCATGCCGCGCGAGCAGCGCGACGTCCACCTGGACGCCGTCCGGGACGCCGCCGGCGAGCAGGACTGGGCCACCGCCACCCGGCGCCTGAAGGAGTTCCGGCAGGACGTCGAGAAGCTCTCGCTCGACCGCGACTACGACGCCTTCCGGGCCCACGCCGACCGCGGCTTCGACCGGCTGGCGGAGCTCGGTGCGGACCGGGCCGACTGGGAGCAGAAGGTCGCGGACGTCGAGTCCGCGCGCGGCACCGGCGACCCCGAGCTGCTCGACAGCGCGCTGCGGGAGTACACGGCCTTCGTCGAGGACCACCTGCCCGCCCGGGTGCTCACCGGGAAGGACGCACCACGCCCGTTCGACCGCGGGGCCGAGGACCTTCGCCGCCGACTGGCCACCAGCACGGACCCGAAGGAGCAGGCCCGGCTGGCGGAGCAGCTGGCGAAGGCCCGCCAGGACGGCGACTTCCAGGAGAGGTTGGCCAGGCTCACCGCCGACCGCCCGGACGGCGAGGAGGTGGTCCTGCTGCGGCGGCTGCGCAGCACCGACGACCCGGACGAGCAGGCGCGACTGACCGCCGAGCTGACGCACCATCGGGAGCTGCGGGAGTTGGAGCAGCGGTACGAGCGGCTCGGCGACGACCGTGCCGGCGACCCCGACCGGGAGCTGTGGGAGCGCCTCAAGCACCTGTCGGACGACCCGCACACCGGTGCGCTGCACGACCGGCTCGCCGAGGCCCCCGACGAGGGGACCAGCGGCCGACTGCTGGAGGAGCTGGAGCAGCACCGGGAACTCCAGGACCTGCAGCGCCGGTTCGACCGGCTGCGCCCCGGCGCGGGCTCGGCCGACCCGGACCGGGCGCTGTGGCAGCGCTACAAGGACCTCACTCCCGGCTCCGACGACCTGGTCGAGCGGCTCGCCGGGGCCCCGGACAAGGAGACGGAGCTCCGCCTGCTGGAGGAGCACCAGCGGGACCGGGACCTCCAGCAGCGCCTGGACCGGCTCAACCGCGACACCGTGCCGACCGACTCGCTGGACGCGCTGCGGGAACGCCTCGACGCGCTGGGGCAGCGGAACGGCGCCCGCACCGGCGCGCCCCGCCAGGAGGTGCCGCGCAGCCTGACCGACGAGCTGGACCGCCCGCCGCTGGAGAAGCCGCAGGACGGCGGCCGGCTGAACCGGATCACCGACAAGGCGCTCGCCGACCCCGAGGGAGGCTCGGGCGACGGCGAGCAGGCCACTGCGAAGGGCTCCGACACGCCCGACGGCCCGGACACGCCCCACACCCCGGACAGCCCGGAGAGCCCGGACGGCCCCCGCACCCCGGACGACCCGGCGGAGCCCGTGACCCCGGTGGACCGGACGACGGCCGCGCCGCCGGCCACCAAGCCCACCGTCCGCAGCGGGAAAGGCACTTCGGACCAGTCCCAGCTGACGGCCGGCCCGCGCACGCGCAAGCCCGCCGACGAGGGCCCCGGCTCCGAGCCGGACCACCCGCTGGGCAGTGTGCCGGACCACGCCGACGAGGTGCAGGAGCTCCGGGCCCGCCTGGACCGCCTCGGCCCCGGACGAACCGTCACCGACCGCCCCCGCCCCGAGAACGACCCCGTCACCACCCAGGACCTCCAGGACCGCCTCGACCGGCTCGCCCCCGGACGGGCCCTCGTCGAGCAGCCGCAGGCCGAACAGGCGCCGATCGCCCCCGAGCAGTGGCAGCACCGCCGGGCCACGGCGCCGGCGGCGGTGCGGTACAGCGAGACCGGGTTCCGGCCGGACCGGAACGGGACCGGCCCGCAGGCCGGCGTGCTGCCGGGCCGCACCGTCTACGTCAGCAACACGGTCCGCCGGATCCAGGCGGACGACGGCCGCTGGGTGCGCCTGATCTCGTTCCGCCTGCCCGTCAGGCTCGGTGACGGCCTGTCGGCCGACCGGCTCAGCGCCTTCCAGGACCGGGTGAACCAGCTCCTCACCACCCGACTGAACACCGGCCTGCGGCTCCCGCGCTCCGGCGACCAACTGCACTTCGAGGCCGTCTTCGAGGAGCAGCCCGCACACGCCCGGGCGATCACGCTCACCGGCCCCGCCGGCCGCACCGAGGAGCAGCGGCCGGACCGCGCCGACCAGCTCCACCTGGACCTGGCGCACGGCGACGCGGAACTGCTGCACGAACTCCTGCACTACGCCGGCCTGCACGACGAGTACCACGAGCACGCAACGCACGACGATCCCCACGACAGCCTCATGGCCAACGTCGACGAGCTCCCCGCCCGGTCCCTGACTGACCGTCAGCTCGATGTGATCGAACGCGCCAGCGACGACGGCCCGCTGCTGCGCGACCACCCGCTCTCCGCGACCGACCACCCGGTGTTCCCGCCCGCCGCCACCGACACCCTCCCGCCGAACGAGCCGTTCACCCACGCCGTCGCCCAGGCCCCGCCGACCCAGCAGAAGCCCAAGCCGAAGCCGAACAGCAGGCGGACGCCCGCGGGTGCGCAGCCCCTCGCGCGGCTCGATCGCAGCACGGGTCTGACCAGCATCTTCGGCGTGATGACGACCGAGTCGCAGGCGATGTCGGAGCAGGCCTACCTCGAACACCTCCGGCAACGTGCCGAAGCCCCGCGCCCGTTGGCCTTCGTCATCCACACCATGGCCCGGTACGACCAGGTCGACCAGATCCCCGCGGTGCTCGACAGCCTGCTCACGGGACTCCCCGACGACTGGACCGACCGGGTGCAGGTCGTCATCGGCCTCAACGCCCGCTACGGAGCGGGCGAGGAGCCGGCCGACGCCGAGCAGCGCCTGGCGGACGCGCTGGCCACGGCACGCTCGCTCGTCGCCGACGCCCGGGTCCCGGTGAACTTCGTCCAGCAGACCGTCTTCACCGACGGCTTCCCGTTCGGGACGATGCGCAACGAGATCCTGCGCAGCCCCGCGAGCCGGAGCGCGATCAGGGCCCTGATCAGCGACGACTACCACCCGTACGTGGCGGTGCAGGACTTCGACACCGGCAGCCGGCTGACGCCGGACGGCCGGCACGTCTTCGAGCACTTCGCGCGGCTCGTCGGCCTCGCCCCGTCCGAGCGGGCCGCCGCCCGCCAGGGCAGCAGCACGATGGACCTCGACCAGGCCGAGGGCGAGGACTACGCGAACGTGCTGGAACGCCCGCTGATGATGGCGGGCGGCTACGTCGTGCCCACCGCGGGCCCGGACCGCGACCGCCTGATCACCGACCTGCGCGAACGCCTGCCCGGTGACCTCGTCGACGACCTGCTCGCCAACCTGGTCAAGCGCCTGCCCGGCCAGAGCCTGCCGGCCGGCCTGCGCGGTCAGCTGGTGGCCGACCTGCGCGGGCACCTGCCCGCCCACCTCAGCGGCCCGCTCCCCACCGACCTGCGCGACCGCCTGCTCGCCGACCTGCGCAGCCACCTGGCGCCCGAGCTCGGGGCCCGGCTGCCCGACGACCTGTGGGCCGACCTGAGTCCGACCCGCACCCGGCAACTGACCGCCCTGACCGAGCTGGACAACGAAACCGACGCGTTCCTCACCCTGTTCGAGCGGCTGATCGCCGACGACATGCTGGCCCGCGACGACCAGGCCCGGCTGCACCCGCTGCTGCCCTACGCGCCCGAGCCCAACCTGTTCGTCGACGGCGCGGCCACCCTGCTCGAGTACGCCCCCGCCACCGCGACCGAGGAGCCCCGCCCCGCGCTCTCCTTCGGCGACGGGCAGGCCGAGTTCGAAGGCCTCGGGCGCTCCCTCAACCGCCTCTTCGCCTTCGAGCTCGGCCGCCACTACGCGCCCACCTGGCCCGGACTGGCCGAGCAGCTGCGGGTGCCGCACACCGCGAACGTGCCCCAGGACTGGACCGCGCGGCGGATGAACCTGACCCGTGGTCAGGACGAGCTGGTCGAACACGTCCGTACCCAGGCCCAGAACAACCGGACGCCGCAGCGCGGCACCGCTTTCCGGGTCGAGTTCCGCAACGGCGCCGCGGTGACCGACCTCTCCCGCATCGCCCTGGACCTGATCACCTCCGTGAAGCGGGAGAGCGTGCTGCAGGGGCACCGCCAGCTGACCACGGTCGGCAACCGCCTGTTCAGCGACGACACCGGCGGGACCGGCCGCGCCGCCAAGCGCGGCGTCCGGATCGGCCCCACCCGCGACAGCCTCCTCCCGGGCGACCACCAGGACTACCGGCGGACCGCGACGGAGTCCCAGAACGAGCCGCTGCCCCAGCACTTGGCGGACGAGCTCGGCGGACGGGAGCACAACATCCTGGCCGACGGCGTCTCGGCCGGGATGGCCGCGCCGTTCGACGACGTCACGGTCGGCATCCCGCCCGAGCACCGGCCCCAGGTCGCACAGTCGCTCGCCCGAACCACCGAACTCGCAAACATCGGGCGCCGGTTCGAGCGACTGCTGTTCGAGCCGCCGGCCCTCGCCGAGGAGGCCCGCGCCCAGCAGCAGCCCGTCGGCCGGCGCCTCACCCCGCACGGTCCCCGCCCCGACCAGCAGCTCCCCACCGGCCAGGACGACTTCTACCGCGTCCTGCTCGACTCGCTGCGTCGTCAGGAACTGGCCCCGGACCGGTCCGCACCGGCCGGCACCACCCCCGCAGAGCTCCGGGCGGCGGGCGACCGGCTGCGCAGGGACGCCGCGGAGCACCGCCGGAAGCGCGACACCGTCGAGCGCGAGTCGGTCGAGGGACCGCGCCGGAACCAGGCCGAGTACGACCGGCTGGCGCGGGACCTGCGCGACCAGTGCGAGGAGCTCTACGGCCGGCGCGACGCCTTGATCGCCGAGGCGACGCGCCTGACCGAGCAGGCCAAGGCGCTCAGGCAGGCCAAGCGGGGAAGCCCGGAGGCCAAGCAGCTCGATGCCGAGGCCAAGGCGAAGAAGGCCGAGGCCACCCGGGCGACCGCGCCGGTCGAAGCGCTGAAGAAGAAGGCCGAGGGGGAGCAGAAGAAGGCGGAGGGCTTCCGGAAGACCGCGGTCGGCCTGGAGCACACGGCTCTCGCCCACGAGACCGACGCCCAGTACGCCGAGGCCGAGGCCGGCTACCAGGAGGCCGCGGCGTCGGCCATCGAGGCCGAGCACCTCGCGGACACCGTCGACGAGTTGCGTCGGGCCGGCGCCACCGGCGGGCGGGAGCTCCGCGCGGCCCAGGACGAGCTGCGGGCCGCGCTGGGCGCCGCGGACGCGGCCGAGGTGTCGGCCCGGCGCGCCGAGCTCAAGGCGTTCCGGCAGGAGGTGCTGCACTGGGTGCTGCGGGACCAGCGGAACCTGGAGACCGTCGCCCGCCAGCTCCCCACCTCGCACCCGCTCCTGCCCACGGTGCAGGCGCTGCTCGGCGCCGGCGGACCGTGGCACCGTCAGGTCGAGGCCGACCTGGAGTCGGACGAGGACGCCGTGAAGACCTGGGCGGCCGGCGACCTGGCCGCCCGGATCGTGGCCACCATGCACCGCACGCCGCTGTCCGTCGACCTGCCCGACCGGCCGCCGCAGCTCGTGCAGCCCTTCAGCGCGAACCCCGCCCAGGTCCAGGCGCCCGCCCAGCGCCGACCCAGGACGGCACCGGCCTCCCCGAGCCGGGTCGTGCCCAGGGACGGCGACTGCCTCTACAACGCCGTCAACCTGGCCCTGCGCGGCCTGGCGCCCTCCTGGGCCTCGGCCACCGACCTGCGCTCCACCGTGCTCGACTGGCTGGCCGACAACAGCCACTGGCTGCGCCCCTGGCTGGCCGAACGCGGGCTGGAGACCGTCGAGGAGCTGGCCCTGACCGTCGGCACCACCGGTGCATGGGCCGGCGACACCGGCGACCTGGCTCCCGCGCTGGTGGCCTCCGCCCTGAACATCGCGATCGTCGTCGAGCAGGAGGGACGACCCGCCCATCCGTTCCTGCCGCTCGGCCGGAGCTCCGCCGACGGTCTGACCGCCATCCGGCTGGCCTTCCACCGCAACCACTACGACGTCCACCGGGACCAGCAGATCCCCGTCCCGCCGTCCCAGGACGAGACGATGGCCGGCCCCGCCGCCCGGAAGCGCCGGCTCGCCGGCACCGACGTGGAGATGACCGAGGCGGAGTCACCGGAGGAGGGCGGCCGCGGCCGCCGACCGCGACTGGGGGATCTTCCCGAGCAGTCCGCGACCGGCCTCACCGACACGCTCCAGGAGCTGCCGCTGCTCGACGGCGGCAGCGTGCAGCTGAGCGACATCCGCAGCCTCACCATCGCCGCTCCCGGCACCGCGCTCCCGCAGGGCCGGGCGTTCCACACCCCGACCGAGCTCGCCGAGCGCAGCGGGGTCCTGAACGGCTTCGACCTGCGCCGCCCGCTGGTGCTCCAGGTCGACGGGGCGGCCGGGCGCGTCCTCGACGAGTCGCCGGTGCCGTGGGACACCACCAAGCCCCTCTACCTCGCCCTGATGCACGCGACCCGGGACTACGCGGTGCTGCCGCTGGCCGGGCCCGGCCTGCCGCCGACCGCGACCCGGGTGACCCCGGCGGGCGGCGCGCGGGTGCTGGGCCGTCGGCCGAGCATCCAGCAGCTGCCGAGCGACGGGCAGATCGTGCTCGCCGCCTGCGAGGCGGCGTCCGCACCCGTCGCCGGCGGACTCTCGCTGGCCCAGCAGGTCGCGAACGAGACCGGCCGGGGCGTCTGGGCGCCGACGGGCAAGGTCTCGGCCGTGCCGAGCGAACTGGATCCGGACGCCAGCTTCCTGATGTACCCGCAGGAGGACGGCAGCCCGTCGTCCTGGCTCTACTTCACCCCGAACGGCCTCCATGGCACCCCCGCCCCCACCCGCTCGCTGACGCAGCACCAGGCACCGGCGTCCGGCGCCGGGGCGCAGCGGCGGGTCCTGGCCACCCCGGCCCCGACCCAGGGTCCGGCCACCACCACGACGACGGAGGTCGAGCAGGAGGCACCTGCCACCCTCACCCCGCCCCCCGCCCGCGAGCTCGGTCCACCGCCCGCCGGCGAGGCCCAAGAGATGCGCCGGCTCGCCGGCGAGGCCGCGGCCAGGCGGCTGGAAGCCGCTCGGCTCAGCACCCGGCTGACGACGGACCACCAGGCCGACGAGGCCCACGAAGCCGACGTGGTCGACAAGGCCACTGAGGTCCACCGGACCACGGAGGCCACTGAGCTCGCCGAGGACCACCAGACCACGGAGATCACTGAGCTCACCGAGCTCACCGAGCCCAATGAACTCCACCAGCCCACCGAGCTCACCGAGCCCACCGAGGTCGTCCACCCCAGCCACGACGAGGAGGCCGACGAGCCCGAGGCCCCGGTCCGCCGCACACCCACCTGGGCGGACAAGGGCAAGGGCCGGATGGTGGAGGCGCCGGAAGAGCCCCACGCCACCGCGCTGAACGCCACCGAGCACGAGTGGTCCGACTACGAGGCCGCACTGGAGGCTTCACGGCGAGAGTGGCGAGAGTACTGGCGGGCCACGCCGAGCGCCCCGGGCGTCGGCACCTCGGCTTCCGCCGCCGCCATGCGTCCCCCGGCCACCGCGGTTCCGCCCGCCCCGGTCACCGAGCCGGTCGCTCCGGTCGCCCCCGTGGTCCAGCCCTCGGCCGGCGTGGTCGAGCCCCTGATCACCGTGACCGAGCCCGAGCCCGAGATCACCCTGCTCGATCCGCTCACCACCGTGACCGAGCCTCGGATCACGGTGACCGAGCCCGAGATCACCCTGCTCGATCCGCTGACCACCCTCCCCGACCCCCTCACCACCGTCCCCGACCCCCTCACCACCGAGCCGGACGCCGCCCAGCCGCAGCCGCCGCAGCTGCCGGCCGGACCGCTGCCCGCCGACCTGGGCGAGCACGGGCTGACCGAGTTCAAGTCGGTCCCCGATGCGGACCTGACCGCGGTCCTGGAGCGGGTCGCGCAGCTGGCGCCCACCGCGGCCGAGCCGTTCGCCCTGGCCCTCAGCCAGGGCGGGATCAAGGAGGTCTTCGAGCAGCTGCGCGGCGACGGTCTGGCCGTCACGGTCGGCAGCGGGTCCATGGCGGTCGAGGTGGCCGTACGGCTCGGGCTCCACACCCCGGTCGCCACGCCGCGGGCGCCCGAGCGGGGCACCGTCAAGACGGCCAAGGGGGACTCCAGGACGGGGTCCGTCGACCAGGGCGACAAGGCCAACGAGCGGGTCGAACTCAGCTTCACCCAGCTGCCGTTCGCCCTCGACCAGGCGGCCGGTGCCCTGCAGACGGTCAACCCGAGCGGGAACCTGAAGGGCTGGGTCAACCCCGCCGCCCGCGAGGCCGCCGCGAACCGGTCGGTCCAGCAGGCCCGCACCAGCAGCACCGACGGCCACCTGCACCTGATCGGCTTCGACTCCGCGTGGACGATCAGCGTCCGCCGGGCCACCGACACCGGGCCGGGCCGGTCGGCGACCCTGACCGGGACCTCGGGCGGTGTCGTGCTGAAGGTGCCCCACGAGCTGGTCGACGCCACCGCCACCGCCGCACCCGTCCCGCTCACCGAGCCGTTCCGGCTTCCGTCGCTGCACGTCGCGGAGCGGGTCAGGACCCGGTCCGGCGACCAGGACCTGCTGGGCCGGACCCTCGGTCTGCTGCCCCCGGTCTTCCGGACGGTCGGCAGCGGTGCCTACGAAACGGTCCGCGACTTCCTCTCCCAGACCAACATCGAGGCCTCCTTCGAGCAGGTGCTCAACGGTCCGCTGGTCTCCCCGACCCTGCAGGTGACGACCGGTCTGCGGACCGACCGGGCCGTCGTGATCGTGAGCGCCTCGCTGGACGACGTGCGGCAGCTCGGCACCGCGGACGGCGTGGCGATCGAGTCGGGCGCCAACCTCGGCAGCGAGAACAAGAGCTCCGCCGCGGCCACCCACTCCTTCGACCTGTCCGCCGGCACCGCCCTGTCCTGGACGCTGCACAAGTTCCCGGGGCTCTCCGGGAGCGGCAGTTCGCACGGGGCCGGGCTGGGCCTGAGCCCTGCCCTGGTCCTGAAGGACAGTCACCAGACCACCACCACGACCGGCGTCAACGCGGAGCAGACCCTCGCCTACACGGGTCCCTCCCGCCTGGTCATCGCCGGGATCACCTACCGCGTCACGGTCCGGTTCGAGGACGGCGCGACCGCCCGCACGACCGTGGCCGTCCCGGACGCCGTGCGGCTGCGGGTCCCGGCCACCCCCCTCGGCACCGCGACCGCGACCGCGACCGTCACCACCGCTACCACCACCGCCACCGACCGGCCCGCGCCCCCCGCGCGCCGGCTGAGCCAGGACGGGTTCCTGGCGGCCACCGTGATCGAGGCCACCGGAGCCCCGGCGGTCCGCACCGCGATCCTGCGGGCGCTGCCGAAACTCGTCCCGGTGGCCGAGGAGACCGACCCTGCGGAGGCCACCCCTGCCGCCACCACCGCTGCCGCACCGAGCCGCTTCACGGAGGGCGCCGACGCGCTCCGCCACCTGCAGACCGCCCTGTCCGACAACGGCCTGCGGAACCTGCCCTGGAGCGGCGGCTCGCTGCTGCTCAAGCTGCTGGTCCGGCGCGGTGGCTACTTCCACCCGCAGTACGTCCAGGTGACGGTCGGCCGCCGGGTCGCCGGCCCGGCGGTGTTCGAGACCACCACCGAGGCCCTCACGGTGACCCGGAGCACCAAGAGCAGCGCGAAGATCGAGGGCAAGCAGACCCTGACCCGCTCGGGCGAGCTGGGGATCGACCTCTCCGGCAGCTTCGGCCTGGGCACCGCCCGGGCGCTGCGCACGCTGAACCCGAAGCTCACCGTCAAGGGCACGCACGAACGGGAGCGGGCGGTCGCCAGCACGACCAGCGCCAACCGCACCCTGCAGGTGACCGCCCGCCGGAACCAGCAGGCCGCGGTGTTCCGGCTCCCGGTCGAGTACGTCGTCGAGCTGCACGACCAGTCGGGCCCGCTGCTGCGCCAGCCGCTGTCCGTACAGGGCGACGTGCAGTTGCTCGTCCCGCTGGCACTGGCTCCGGTCGCCCTGCCCGGCGTACCGGCACCCGAGCTCACCGACTTCGCTGCCGTCACCGACAGCACCGCGCCCGACCGGGACGCCGAGCCCGACCTGCCTGCGGGCGACGGCCCGGCGGTGCGGCTGCCCGAGCTGCACGCCGTGGACCAGGTGCGCGGGGCGGGCCTGCTCGCGGCCGCCGCCCGCCAGGTGCTGCGGGACAGCACCGGCGCGTACCGGCCGCCGCTGCCGGGCACCCTGACCAGCTCGGCGATCGCGCTGGCCCGGCAAGTGATCGGCCGGACGCCCGGGCTGCCGGCGAGCGTCCGCATCCCGACCGCCGGCGCCCCCGCGACACTCGGGGCCCAGCACCTGGAGTCGGCGCTCGGCACCGACGCCGTCCGGGCCAACCTCTCGGGGATCCTCCAGGGGCGGTACGGCACCGGCGCGATGTACCGGTTCGGGCCGCTGACCGACGGCGCGGACCAGATCCGCGTCAGCGCGCGGCTGAGCCGACCCCGGCTCGTGGAGCGGGCGCCGGTCAAGCTCAAGAGCACCACCGGCGGCGGCAGCACGGCCAAGACCACGGCCAAGGCGACCACCTCGGGCGAGGGCGGGTTCACCCTCGGCACCAGCTCGGTGTGGGACACCCAGTGGTCGGTCACCATCGGCGCCGGTGGGAAGCCCCTCACCACCAAGACGTCCCGGTCCACGGTGACCGAGTCGGGCGCCGCCGCCGAGCTGACCACCCCGTACGAGGGCTCCGGGGCGCTGGTCTCCTTCGACATCACCTACCTGGTCAGCGGCAACAGCGGGTCCCGCAGCGTGCTGCGGGACGTGATCGGCGGCGGCACCGGCCCGACCCGCAGCCGCCGGGTGCACGTCCCCGGCGGGGTGCGCGTCTGGATCCGCGAGGCGGACCTCGGCAGCGTCGGCCTCGACCCGGAGGGCGCGCCGCTCCTCGTCCGGCCGCCCGACGCCGCACCGGTGCCCGCGGCGCCCACGACGACGGTGCCCGCCTACTTCGACGGCACGGCGCCCGGCTACCCGCTGGGCGACACGCAGTACCGTGACCTCGACTCCGGGCCGATCGTGTCCCAACTGGACCGTGCCCTCGACCAGGTGGAGCTTCCGGTCAACGCCTCCGCGCTGGACCGGATGCGGACCCTGATGCGCCAGCAGATCGACCTGCTGCTCGCCTCGCACGGGGTGCACGGGCTGATCGGCAGGCTGACCTCCGGCGGTCTGTCGCTCTACCAGGCGGACGACGGACCGTTCGGCCGCAGCCAGCTCCAGGTGCACCTGGAGCTGGAGCTGTCCGCGCCCGAGTACCTCGGCCCCGAGGAGGCTACGGCCACCGCCGAGGTCAAGTCGACCGGCACCACCGGCTCCGAGGAGACCTCCGAGACCGTCCGGGGCTGGGCCGCCTCGTTCAGCGCCGCGTTCACCGACAAGATCCAGACCAGCAACTTCGTCACCGCCGCCGGCAGCGGACTCGACCTGAAGGGAACGCACAAGGCGGGCAGCAGCGCCACCACCGGTGCGAGCGGCAAGACCAGCACGACCACCAAGCCAGGCACCGCCACCGCGCTGTGGCGGCACCGGGTCACCGTCCGGGGCCGGGCCCGCGCGGTCACCGGTTGGGGGCGCATCCCGAGCACCCTCAGCCTGGGAACGCTGAACGGCCGGAGCGTCTCGCGCGAGGTGCGGCTGTCGAACCCGGCGGAGCCGCTCACGCTCGTCACCGCCGTCCCGATCGACGACGCGACCGCCCATGTCCCACCGGTCGGCCAACTGCCCCCGGCCACGGCCGCGCCGATCGTGCTGCCCGGGACCGCCCGGATCGTCAACTACCGGCTCCCGGCGGGCCTCTGGCCCACGGTGCAGCGCTTGCTGCCGGACACGGAGGCCGCGCCCACCCCGTGGACCGACCACCTGCTGCGCAACGCGCTGAACGCCGAGGCGCTGCGCACCCAGTTGCAGCACCAGCCGCAGGCGGCCCACCGGATCGGCGGCCTCGACAGCGAACCGGGTCTGATCAGCCGGTACGAGGCCTTGGAGGTCCGGACCAGTCTGCGGCGACCGCGGGTGGTGTCCACCAGCGCCACGGTCACCGTCGACCGCAGCATCGAGACCGGCCGTACGGACAAGTCCAAGACGACCGGCTCGAACGGCCTCGACGCCGGCCTCAAGGGCGCGAAGACCGACAAGGTCGCGACCTTCCGCGAGGTCGACGGATCCACCGGCACCGACTCCTGGGGGCCGTCGGCCACGCTCCCGTCGCTGAAGACCGAGTTCGCGGGCGAGGGCAGCACCGACTCCGCGCTGAAGAAGAAGGAGACCGGCAATCTCGACGGCCGGACCTACTTGATCGAGGCCGAGGCCACCCTCGAACTCACCGGCATCGCGCACCTGTCGGCCGTCCGGCGGAACAGCGCACCCCTCCCGGTCCCCGGGGGCCGGGTCCTCTTCCGCACCGACGAGGCGGGCGCCCGCGAACTGGGCCTGCTCCCCCTGGCCGAGGACACGCCGGCACCGATCACCGAAGCGCCGACGGTCGCCCCGCAACCCGAAGGCCAGCCCGCACCGACCGTCCAGGCCCCCGCCCCCGAACCCGAACCCGAGCCGGAACCCGAGCCCGAGCCCGAACCCGCCCCCGAACCCGAGCCGGAACCCGAACCCGAACCTGAGCCCGCCCCCGAACCCGAGCCGGAACCCGAACCCGAGCCCGATGCGCAGCCGGCACCCGTGGTCCAGCACCCGCCGGTCGCCCCCGAGCCCGAGGAACAGCCTGCACCGGGCCGGCAGCGGACGACCGAGCCGATCGAGCCCACCGGGCCGGTGACGACCCTTCAGGTCGCCGCACCCGGGACGACCGTGACCACCACCCCGGTGTCCGAGCCCGTCCGCCGCACCGAGCAGGGGCCCAGCCCCTCGGTCATGGCCGAGCCCGACGCCGAAGCCCCCGTCCCGCACGCCCCGACCATCACCGAGGCCCCCCTCGCCGTACCGCGCTCCGCTGCGGCGCCGCGCCGCGGGGCACTGCAACTGGACATCGCCCGACCGGTCACCCGGGTCACCAACCTGGGCAGCGAGCGCTTCCTCACGAACGGTCAGTGGAGCGCGCTGGCGGACCGCTTCACCGTCACGGACGTCGCCGAGGCCGGCGGATCGTTCTTCCACGCCCTCCTCGGTCAGCTCGACCCGGAGCAGCGGAACCTGCCGGGGATCCGGTCCCGGTCGGGCGAGGTGACGGTCGAGTCGCTGCGGAACCTCCTCGCCGACCGGCTGCTCGCCGACCGGGAACGCTTCGGCCCGCTGGCCGCCGACCTCCCGACCGCGGCGCAGGAGATCCGGGACACCGGACGCGGCCCGGACGGTGCGCCCGCCCTCCTGCCCACCCTGGCGGCGACGGTGCTCGGGCTGCAGCTGGACGTGGTCCACGAGAGCGGCGAGGTCACGACGGTGGGCGAGGACGGCCTCCCCCACCGCACGCTGGTGCTGCTCGCCGCGGGGCACTACCTGCCGGCCGTCCCGCTGCCGCCCGTCCCGCTGACCACGGAGGCGCCGCCGACCCGGCCCGCGTCACCCACCCGGTCGGCGCCCACCCGGTCGGCGCCGGCCCCGCAGGCCGCCGCGCCCGCGACGCTGCCCCCGGCCGCGTTCGGGGTGGTCCCGCCGGGAGTGCTGAACCCGCCGACCGGGTCCGCCGGGTCGGCCGAGTCCGTCGCCGAGCCCCTGGCCACCCTCGCGCCGCCGCGGGTCGGTGCCGTGCCCCCGGCCGACCTGGGCACCCTCGGCTTCGCGGGCGAGCAGCTCACCGGCGAGCCCCGGTACTCGGCCGCCACCGAGCGGCAGCACCCACTGGCGGCCGGTCAGGTCCGGCGCCAGACGGTGCCCTGGGCCACCGTCCGCGAGCTGCTGAACCGTGCCTACCGCCAGGGTCGCGGCCGGCTGATGCCGCTGGTGCGCGAACGCCTCGGTGCCCCGACCACCGCGCCCGTCCTGCTGGCCGAGGCGCAGTCCCTGGCCGCGGCGGTGCCGGACGAGCAGCTCGGCGGGCACCCGCACCCGGACGAGGCCCGGCTGCTCCTCCAGGTGGCCCACGTGCTCTACAACTCGCCGGCCAACCTGCGGGTGGACACCGTTCCCGAGGACCGGGACCGCACCGAACTGGCGGGCGGCCTGCTCGGGCTCCTGGTACCGGTCCGGGACCGGGTTCCCGCGTCGGACCCGGCCGCGCTCCGGCGGACCCTCGACGACCTGCGGGAGTCCGTGGCTGCCCTGCCCCGCCCGAGCGCGGCCGTCGCGGCCGCGCTGGACACCGTGCTGGACCGGATCGCGCAGGCCCGGGCCGGGCTCACCGACGGCACGGCGCCGCACGCGGCCAATGCCCTGGTGACCGCCCTGGCCCACCAGGTGATCGGCCAGGACGTGCACCGGTTGCTGGACGTGCCGGTGGGGCACGGGGACCGCGAGTACCTCGCCGGCCTGGTGTTCCACCAGGCCCACGCCGTGCAGGACGACTGCTTCGGCACGGGGGCGGTGCGCACCGCCCTGTTCGGCCTGTAGCACCGCGGCCGTGGCCCGGGGCGGGCCCGGGCCCCGGGCCCACCACCCCCCCCCCCCCCCCCCCCCCCCCCCCCCCACCCCGG
>NZ_JBHYKG010000108.1:0-25891 GCF_042741245.1 Kitasatospora sp. NPDC058965 | reverse complement strand
CCCTCCGACGCCCCGCGGTCCCCCCCGGGCGCGGCGCCCGGCCGGGCCCGCGGGCCGCCGGTCAGGGCCAGCCGATCTCGTTCTGCACCTGGGCGACCTGGGCGACCTGGGCGACCTGGGTGTCCGGGCCGGCGGCCTGACCGGCGGCCCGCGGCGCGGCGGCCTGGGCGGCGGGCAGCTGGAGGGAGAGCAGCGCGGTGAGGGCGAGGACGGCGGCTGCGGCGGCGCGGCGGATGTGCTTCATGGGGTGTGTCGTTCCGTTCTGGACTGCCGGCACGGTCCGCCGTGCCGGGCATGGCGGGGCGTGCGCGTTCTTCGAGGTGGGGGAGTGGGCCGGCCCGTGCGGGCGGCGGGCGGCGGGCAACGGATCGGTGCCGGGCGCCGGGGGGATGTCCGGATGCGGACATCGCTGCAGCTCAGGGCGGTGGTGGTGCCCCTCGTGGTGGAAGAAGTTAGCCTACTGAGCATCTCTTGGCAATATCCGGATCGACTGTTGACAAATTTGGCACAGCCTTCCTAAGGTCCATACCACTGCGGAACCGAAGCCGCGGGCCCAGTCGGCGGTTCCCCGCCCGGCCCAGCCGCACCCGCAGCACCTCGATCTCTTGCCCGACAGGGGACTTGTGCCGTGAACCCACTCCCGCCGGCTGCCACTCACCCGCAGCCGAACCGGCCGACCGAGCCGGTGCCGCCCGCCGAGGCGATCCTCACCGCCCTGCGCGAGGCCGGCCACACCCACTACACCGGAGTCCCGTGCTCGCTGCTCAAGGGGCTCTTCGCGCGGCTGGAGAACGACGGCCGCCACCACTACCTGCCCGCCCCGCGCGAGGACTCCGCGCTGGGCACCGCGGTCGGCCTGCTGGCCGCCGGCGCCAAGCCGGTGGTGCTGATGCAGAACTCCGGCCTCGGCTACAGCCTCAACGTGCTGACCTCGCTCTGCCTGATCTACGACCTGCACGTGCCGCTGATCGTCAGCTGGCGCGGCCGCCCCGGCACCGGGGACGCGGTCGAGCACGACGTGATCGGCCGTGAACTCACCCACCTGCTCGACCTGTTCGACCTGCCCTGGACCGTGCTCGACCCGGCCGAGCCGACCCGCTCGGTGGCCGAGTTCCTGGCTCGCGGCGAGGACGGCCGGCGCACCACCGTACTGATCGTCAAGGAGGCGGTCTGACCGTGCTGGACATGAAGGAGGCACTGGCCGAGCTGGTCCGTGCCTTTCCGCAGGCGCTCTGCGTCTCCACCAACGGGTACATCACCCGCGACCTCTACAACCTGGCCGACCGGCCGGAGAACTTCTACCTGGTCGGCTCGATGGGCATGGCCGCCCCGGTCGGCCTGGGCGTGGCGGTGGCCCGCCCCGGGCGGCGGGTGCTGGTGCTGGACGGGGACGGCTCGTTCGCGATGAACCCCGGCGTGCTGCCGATGATCGCCGAACAGGCCCCCGACCTGGTGCACGTGGTGCTGGACAACGGCGCCCACGAGAGCACCGGCGGCCAGCGCCCCGTCGCGGTGGCCGACACCTGCGGCCTGGCCCTGGCGGCCGGCTACCGGGCGGCGTACCGGGTCCGCACCGCGGAGCAGTTGCGCGACCTGGTCGTCGAGGCCACCCCGGCACTGGTCCACGTGGCGTGCGCGCCGCGCACCGGCCCGGCCGGGCGCCGGGTGGAGCTGACGCCCCACCAACTCGTCGACCGCTTCCGCACCGCGCTGGACGGTGCCGCATGAGGCCCGTGCTGCTGGACTGCACGCTGCGCGACGGCGGCAACCAGAACGACTGGCAGTTCACCGGCCGCGACGTCGCCACCGTCGTCGCCACCCTGGACCGGGCGCGGGTGGACATCATCGAGGTCGGCTACCGCGGCGGCTCCGGCAGCCGCAGCAGCGCCACCGCCGGTGCCTCGGCGCACTGCACCCCGCAGTACCTGGCGGCGCTGCCCGCCACCGAGCACGCGGAACTGGCCGTCATGGTGGTCCCCACCGTCTGCCCGGTGACGGCGCTGGCGGACCTGCCGGACAGCCCCGTCTCGCTGGTGCGGATCGCCGCCTACCCGTGGCACGCCGCCGGGGTGCCCGGCTACGTCGCGGCCGCCCGTGACCTGGGACTGCGCACCAGCGTCAACCTGATGGCGGTCAGCTACACCACTCCGGCCGAACTGGTCGCGGTGGCCCGCGAGATCGCCCGGGAGGCGCCGGACGTGACCTACCTGGCCGACTCCTTCGGGGCGCTCCACCCGGACCAGGTGCGCGAGCGGGTCGAGCTGGTCGGCGCCGAGCTCGGCACCCCGATCGGCATCCACGCCCACAACAACCTGGGCCTGGCCGCCGCCAACGCGCTGGCCGCGCTGGACGCCGGGGCGAGCTACCTGGACGCCTCGCTGTGCGGCATGGCCCGCGGCGCCGGCAACCTCGCCACCGAGCAGGCCGCCGCCTTCCTCACCGCCTGGCCCCGGTTCGAGACCGGGGTGGACGTCGCCGCCGTCGCCGAGGCGGCCCGCTACGTGGCCGACGAGGTGCTGCCGCGCCCGATGCCGGTCGGCCGCGACGAGATCGCCGCCGGCCTGAACGACCACCACTACTACTACCTGCCGCACATCGAGCGGGCCGCCCGGCGGTTCGGCCTGGACCCGTGGCTGGTCGGCCGCCGGCTGGGCCGGCTGCGACCGCACGGCGTCGAGCCCGAGCTCGTCGAGGCCGCCTGTCGAGAACTGATCGGAGAGCAGACGAAGTGATCTTCACCCACCAGTCCCCCGCCGCCAAGAGCCCGGCCGCCCGGCTGCGCGAGGCGCTGCACCGCCCCGAACTGGCCCGCGCGATGGGGGCGCACAGCCCGCTCAGCGCCCGGCTCGCCGAGGAGACCGGCTTCGACGTCGTCTGGTCCAGCGGCCTGGAGATCTCCGCCAGCCAGGGCGTGCCGGACGCCAACATCCTCGCCATGCCGCAGTGCCTGGACGCCGCCGCGGGCATGGCCGAGGCGGTCGACGTCCCGGTGCTGGCCGACTGCGACTCCGGGTTCGGCAGCGTCAACAACGTGGTCCACATGGTGCGCGCCTACGAGGCCCGCGGAGTGGCCGGCGTCTGCATCGAGGACAAGCAGTTCCCCAAGCTCAACAGCTTCGTCGAGGGCAACCAGGAGCTGGCCCCGCTGGACGACTTCGCGGCCAAGATCCGGGCCGCCTCGCAGTGCCGCCGCAGCCCCGAACTGGTCGTGGTGGCCCGGCTGGAGGCGCTGATCTCCGGCTGCGGGATGGACGAGGCGCTGCGCCGCGCCGCCGTCTACGAGGAGGCCGGGGCGGACGCGCTGCTGATCCACTCCAAGCGCACCGACCCCGAGGAGGTGTACGCGTTCCGTGCCGCCTACCGCGGGAAGCTGCCGGTGATCGTCGTGCCGACCACCTACGGCCAGGTCACCGCCGCCGAGCTGGAGCAGCGCGGCTTCGCGATGGCGATCTACGCCAACCACGCGCTGCGGTCCTCGATCCGGGCGATGCGCCAGACCCTGGGCCGGATCTACCGGGACGGCACCACCCGGCACGTCGAGGGCGAGATCGCCCCGCTCAAGGAGGTCTTCGACCTGCAGGGCATGTCGGCGATGCTGGAGCGCCAGGACCGCTTCGAGGAGCAGGGCCGCGAGCTGGCGGAGGCGGGCCGGTGACCCGTCGGCTGACCCTGGCCTTCCAGGACACCCACCTGAACCTGACGGTCCACCAGGACTGCACCGTCGACGACGCGCTGGAGTTCCTCGCCACCCACTTCACGGTGACCGCCGGCCACCGGGACGGCGCCCTGGCGCTGCTGCGGGTGCTGCCCGAACTGGCCGGTCCCGCCGCCGGGGCCGAGGAGCTGTACGTCCGCAAGAGCGCCAGCCCGTTCTTCACCGTGCCCGCCCGCCGGTCCACCGAGCACGGCCGGGAGCTGCTGGAGTGCACCAGGACCGGCACCCGGTTCGCCTTCGACCCCGCGGCGGGCGAGGTGCGGGTGGCCGTCGGCGCCGACGGGCAGCTGGACCTGGTCGAGCTGGTCCGCGACCTGGTGCTCAAGGCGGAGGAGAACACCGGCGCCGCGGTGCTGCACGCCACCGCCGCCTACCGGGACGGCTCGGTGGTGCTGGTCACCGGCGCCAAGGGCGCGGGCAAGTCCACCGTCCTGCTGGAGCTGGTGGAGAAGTTCGGCTACCAGGTCATGAGCGGGGACAAGACGCTGCTGCGGACCGGCCCGCAGGGCCTGTACGCCACCGGCTGGCCGGACTACCCGCACCTGGGCTACGGCACGGTGGCCAAGTACCCGGGTCTGCGCGAGATCGCCGGCCTGGCCGCGGACTACCGCCCGCGCCCCGACCACGCCTTCTCCCCGCTGGGCAAGTTCGCCGTGGACCCGGTCGGCTTCCGCCAGCGGTTCGCCAGTGCCCCGCCGGGCGTGCGGGCGCCGGTGGCCGCCGTCGTCCACCCGGCCATCGGCCCGGGGGAGCGCACCGTGCTCGCGCCGGCCGCACCGGACGCCGGCGAGCTGCTGGCCAACCTGGAGTCGGCCTTCGAGGGCGCGCACGCCCACTGGCACCACTTCCTGCCCGACCGGCGGGCCGGGCACCGCGCGGCCGTCGAGGCGGTGATCGGCGAGCTGGCCAAGGCGCCGGCCTTCACCCTGACCGGCCCGGGCGACCTGGACCGCGACCCGGCGGCGGCCCCGGCATGATCGAACTCAAGGTGCCCAGCGCCGGGTTGAACGCCAGCCACGACCTGACCGAGCAGCTGGCGCAGGCGTTGCGCGCGGCCGGCGCCGGGGACGGGCTGGCCGGCGTCTTCGCGCACGGCTCCAGCCTGGGCCTGACCGTGATGCGCTACGAGCCGGGCGCGATGCAGGACCTGCTGGCGGCGCTCGACCGGGCCGCCCCGGCCGACGCCCGCTACCTGCACGAGCTCACCACCGGCGACCCCAACGGCTTCGCCCACATCAAGTCCTCGCTGCTCGGCACCAGCCTCCAGGTGCCCTGGCGCGACGGCGGCCTGGCGATGTCGCCGAGCCACCGGGTGGTGCTGGTCGACTTCGACCTCAGGCCCGCCGTCCGCACCGTCTACGTCGACCCGCCGCGCCCGGCGCGGCGACCCGAGGGAGAGACCCCGTGAGAAAGCTCCGCCTGGCCACCCCCGGCCCCACCGAGGTCCCGCAGCGGCTGCTGCTGGCCGGGGCCCGGGAGATCGTCCACCACCGGTCCGCCGAGATGGAGGCGCTGATCGGCGAGATCAACGCCGGCCTGCCGCCGCTGTTCGGGACGACCGGCCCCGTCTACACCATCTGCTCCTCCGGCACCGGCGCGATGGAGTCCGCGGTCGCCAGCTGCTTCTCGCCCGGCGACGAGGTGCTGGTGGTCTCCAACGGCTACTTCGGCGAGCGGTTCCAGTCGATCTGCCGCTCCTACGGGCTGACCGTGCACGTGGTCGAGAGCCCCTGGGGCACCTCGGCCGACCCCGCGGCGGTCGCCGCCTGCCACCGCGCGCACCCGGCGATCAAGGGCGCGTTCGTGGTCTACAGCGAGACCTCCACCGGGGCGCTCAACGACATCGAGGCGATCGCCGCGCTCTTCCGCGACACCGGGGTGATCACGGTGGTGGACGCGATCAGCGGCCTGATCACCCACCCCGTCGAGATGGACGCCTGGGGCCTGGACGTGGTGCTGGCCGCCTCGCACAAGGGCTTCATGCTGCCGCCCGGGCTCGCCTTCGTGGCGGTCTCCGAGAAGGGCTGGCGCGCCGTCGAGCAGGCCGCCGGCCCGGGCTACTACTGGTCGTTCGAGCGGCTGCGGGAGTTCTACCCGCTCTCCTCCTCCTCGCCCGCCGTCTCGCTGCTGCTCGGTCTGCACGAGTCGCTGCGGATGCTGGCCGAGGAGGGCCTGCCCGCGATCCAGCGCCGCCACCGGGTGATCGGCCTGGCGGTCGAACGGGCCCTGCAGGCACTCGGCTTCGAGAAGTTCATCGAGGAGCCGCACCGGCGCAGCCACGTGATCACCGCCGCCTTCGCCCCGCCCGGCATCGACAGCAACGTGCTGCTCAAGGTGCTCTCCACCGAGCAGGGCATCACCATGACCGGCGGCCAGGCGCACCTGAAGGGCAAGCTGCTGCGGGTCGGCCACGTCGGCGCGGTGGACGCGCTGGACCTGTGCGCGATCGTCGGCGGCATCGAGCTGGCACTGGCCTCGCTCGGCCACCCGTTCACCCCGGGCGCCGGCCTCGGCCAGGTGGTCCGCACCTTCCACGAGGAGGGCCCGGCGTGCTGACCCTCTACCAGCGCGAGCCCTGCCCGTACTGCAAGCCGGTGCGCGAGCTGCTGACGGAGCTGCAGGTCTCCTACGTCAACGTCAACGTGCCCAAGCCCCGGGACGAGCGGCACGAGCTGATCGCGGCCACCGGCAGCAAGTTCATCCCGGCCCTGGTGGACGGCGACACCGTGCTGCCCGGCCGGCTGGAGGACCCGGCCCACCTGCTGGCGTACCTGCGGCAGCGGTACGGCACGCCCGACCGCTGATGCGGTACGCCCTCTTCGCCGACGTGCACGGCGACACCGCCGCCCTGGCCGCCGTGCTCCGCGCGGCGGCCCGGTGCCGGCCCGACGCGGTGCTCGGCCTCGGCGACCTGCTGGAGTGCAAGGTCAGCAAACGGGACACCGGCTTCGTCCTGCGCCACCCGGACCAGGTGGTGGACGTCGATCCGGACCTGCTCCGGCTGCTGGGCCCGGTGCGGCTGCTGCGCGGCAACCAGGAGGAGCGGATCTCCGCCCTGGTGCCCGCCGAGCGGCTGCCGCCCGGGCTGCGCCCGCTGCTGACCGCGCCGCAGTGGCACCGCAGCGCCGCGGCCTGGTACTGCCACGGCCACCAACTGCCGTGGAGCCAGCCGGAACCGGGCCGCTTCGTGCCGCTCGCCGCCGAGTTCGGGCCGCCACTGCTGGTGCACGGCCACCACCACCGCGACAGCCTGCTGCGGCTGCCCGAGCGCTGCCGGCACTGGGAGTGCACCGAGGTCGTCCCGATCGAGCACGGCCGACCCGTGCGGCTGGACCCGGACCGCCGCTACCTGGTCAACCTCGGCCCCGCGCGCGGCCCCGAGCCGAGTTGGGTCGAACTCGACGAACGGGCCGGCACCGTCGTCCACCACCGCACCACCAAGGAACGCCCGTGCTGAACGTCCTGATCCTCAACCGGTCCAGGCTCACCAAGTACCCCTTCCGCCAGTGGCTCGGCCCGCAGGCCCGGCTCACCGTGCTCACCCACGCGCGCGGCCTGGCCGAGCACGGCGCGGCGAGCGCGGCCGAGGCGGCCGACTACGACGCGATCCACCTCGTCGACGGCTACGACCACGCCCCGCAGGTCGAACAGTTGGCCCACCGGCTGCACGCCGAGCGGCCGTTCGACGCGCTGCTGGCGCTCTCCGAGTTCGACGTGCTGCGCGCGGCCCGGCTGCGCGAGGTGCTCGGCATCCCCGGCCAGCGCTACGACAGCGCGCTCGCCTACCGCGACAAGGCGGTGATGAAGGACCACTGGCGCGCGGCCGGAGTGCCGGCCGCCGCGCACACCGCCGTGGAGCAGGTGAGCGACCTGCTGGCGGCCGCCGACGACTGGGGCTACCCGCTGGTGGTCAAACCGCGGCTGGGCTCCGGCTCCACCGGCGTGGCCGTGCTGCGTGACCGGGCCGAGCTGGACGACTGGCTCGACCGGCACTGGCGCCCGGGCAGCCGGGACCGCTCGCCGTGGCTGGCCGAGGCCTTCGTCGACGGCGAGATGTACCACCTGGACGGCGTCTTCGACGGCGAGCGGGCCGAGTTCAACTGGCCCTCCGCCACCACCCCGCTGCTCGCCCACCACCGGGCCGGCGCACTGGTGGACGTGCTGGTCGACCCGGCCGACCCGCTGGTGCCCGGGCTGCGCGAGCTCACCGTGCGGGCGCTGCGCGCGCTGCCCGGGCCGCGCTGGACGGTCTTCCACGCCGAGGTCTGGCGCACCGCCGACGGCCGGCTGCTGCTCAACGAGATCGCCAGCCGCCCCGGCGGCGGCCTGATCCCGCAGACGGTGCGGGCCGCCTTCGGCCAGTGCCTGGTGGAGCGGTTCGTCCGGCTCTCGGTCGGCAGGGACGCCGGGCCGGCGCCGCTGGACCGGCCCCGGCGGGCGGCCGGCTTCACCCTGCTGCCGCCCCGGCCGGGCGAGGTGCTCGACGTGCCGCCGCTGCCGGCCCGGTTCACCGCCGACCCGTACGAGGAGGCCGAGCTCACCGTGACGCCCGGTCAGTGGCTGCGCCCGGCCGGCACCAGCGTGGACCGGATCGCGAGCTGCCTGGCGGTGGGCCGGGACGGCGCCGAAGTGGCCGAGCTGCTCGGCGAGTTCGGCAGCTGGGTGGCCACCCGGGTGCGGATCGGCGGGCCGGCGTGACCGAGGTGCTGCTGCTCAACTCCGACAAGCCCGCCGTGCTCCGCGCGCTGGCCCGGCGCCCTTGGTTGAACGTGCGGGTGCTGGCCCGGCCCGGCTACCGGGACCGGTACCCGGCGCACCACCGGTTCGAGCCGGTCGCCGACCTGACCGACCTGACCGCGGTGCGGGCCACCGCCCTGCGCCTGGACCGCGAGCGCGCCGTCGACCGGGTGCTCGCCGCCACCGAGAAGGCGATCCTGCCCGCCGGACTGATCCGCTCCCAGTTGGGCCTGCCGGGCGGCGGCTTCGACCAGGCGATGTGGGCCTCGCACAAGTACGCGATGAAGCACCGGCTGCGCTCGCGCGGCCTGCCGGTCACCGACTTCGCCCAGGTGTCCACGGTGGACCGGATCCCGGCCGCGGCCGAGCGGCTGGGCTGGCCGGTGGTGGTCAAGCCGGTATTCGGCGCCGGCGCCGCCCACACCCACCGGGTGGACTCGGCCGCCGACCTGGCCGCCCGCCGGGCCGAGCTCGCGCTGCTCGACACGCTGCCGGTGCCGCTGCAGGTCGAGCGGTTCGTGGCGGTCGAGGAGGAGTACCACTGCGACGCGGTGGTCCGGGCCGGGACCGTCCGGTTCGCCGCCGTCTCCCGCTACTTCTTCCCGCTGCTGAGCATCGACCGGTCGCTGCGCGGCTCCTGCACGCTGGCCGCGGACGAGCCGGTGGTGGCCGCGGCCGAGGAACTGCTGGGCGCGGTGGTCGCGGCGCTGGACCTCGCGGACGGGGTGGTGCACCTGGAGCTGTTCGGCACCGGCCGGGGCCTGCTGGTCGGCGAGGTGACGGTCCGTCCGGGCGGCGCGGCGATCCCCCGCCTGCTGGAGCTCGCCCACGGGGTGGACCTGTGGGAGGAGTTCGCGGCGGCGGGGCTGGGCGAGCCGGAGCGCCCGGTGGCCGGGCGGCGGCGCCCGGGCGTCGTCGGCTACGTCTGGCTCCCGGCCGCGCTCGGGCCCGCCGCCGCCGCGCTGCCCGGGGTACTGGAGCTGCGGCCCGAGGAGACCGGAGGCCGGGACCGGTTGGCGGTGCACTTCGCGGCCCCCGACCGGGCCGGCGCGGACGCGCTGCGCGCCCGGCTGCACGGACTGCGGGCGGGGGAACGGCGGTGACCGGGTGGTGGCGCGGGCTGCCGGGCCGACTGCTGCCCGCCCCCGGTGCGCCGCGGCTGCTGGCCGGGGTCTGGCTGGTCAACACCATCGGCAGCGGGCTCTACCTGCCCGCCGGCGCGCTCTTCTTCACCCGGGTCGACCACCTGGCGACGCGTCAGGTGGCGCTCGGGCTGAGCGCGGCCGGCCTGGTCGCGCTGCTGGGCGCCGTCCCGCTCGGCCGGCTGGCCGACCGGCACGGGGCACGCCGGGCGTACCTCGGCCTGCTCCTCGTGCAGGCGGTGGGGATGGCCGGCTTCACGCTGGTGCGCTCGTTCCCCGCCTTCGTGGCGGCGGCCGCCCTGGTGGCGCTGGCCGACCAGGGGGCCGGCGCGGCCCGGGCGGCGCTGATCGCCTCGGTGGCCACCGGCGGCGACCGGGTGCGGCTGCGCGCCCGGCTGCGGTCGGTCACCAACGTCGGGATCACCCTGGGCGCGCTGGGCGCCGGGGTGGCGCTGCAACTGGACACCCCGGCCGCCTACCGGGCCCTGGTCCTGGGCAACGCGGCCACCTTCCTCGGCGCCGCGCTGGTGCTGCGGGCACTGCCGCGCGGTCCGGCGCGGCCCCGGTCCGCCGCGGCGGCGGGCGGCTCGCGGCTCGCGGTGCTGCGGGACGGGCGGTTCGCGCTGGTGACGGGGCTGTGCGCGGTGCTCTCGCTGCAGAACGACCTGCTCACCTTCGTGCTGCCGCTCTGGGTGGCGGGGCACACCGCGGCGCCGCGCGCGCTGGTCCCGGCGCTGCTGGTGGTCAACACCGTGCTGGTGGTCTGCTGCCAGGTCGCCGTCAGCCGCGGCGCGGAGCGGACTCCGGGAGCGGCCCGGCTCTGTCGGCGGGCCGGCCTGCTGCTGCTGGCCGGCTGCCTCGCGGCGCCGTTCAGCGGCGCCACCCCGGGCTGGGCCGCGGCCGGCCTGCTGGTGCTCTTCGTGCTGCTGGTGACGCTGGGGGAGCTGGCGACCTCCGCCGGCTCCTTCGGGCTGAGCTTCACCTTGGCCCCGGAGCACGCGCTGGGCGAGTACCAGGGGTTCTTCGCCCTCGGCCGGGGCGCGGCCCGGGCACTGGCCCCCACGCTGCTGGGCCTGCTCTGCCTGGGCGGGCACGCCTGGGGCTGGGCCGGACTCGGCCTGCTGTTCGCGGCGACGGGCGCGCTGCTGCCGGTGCTGCTGGACCGGCGGACCGTCAGCACGGCTACCGGGCCGGCACGACCGTGCTGACCCGGCCCGTGGCGACGTCGCGCGGCCCGGCGGCCGGAGCGCCCGCCCGCCCCCGGCGGCGGGCGCCCGGCGGCGGGCCGCCGGCTACCTCCGGGTGCGGAGCGCGGCGGTGGCGGCCTCCCGGACGCACGGCGACGAATTCGCGGGCACGCGCCCAGCTCCAGTTGTCGTACGCGTGCTCCACAGCTTCCCCCCCGGACGCCCGTGTGCCACCGATCCCGCGACAGTACGCCATCCTTGACCCGGTACACCCCGACGAGAGGACGGATCGACCCGGTGGGCAACACCTTCGGCGGCGACGGCCGGGACCTGCGCATGTCCAACGGCGGGACGGCGGTCTTCGTGGAGACCCTGATGCTCGCCGTCTCCGACCTGGCCCGCAGGCCCTGGGAGGTCCGGTTCGCGGCGCTGATCGCCGGTCAGGACCAGAGCGTCTTCGGCCTGGGCGTGGTCGGTTTCGACCTGGTGGACCTGGAGTGGGGCGCCGACGCGGCCGAGCGGGCGGCGAACAAGGCGTTCGTGCTGCGGGTGGTCGAGCTGGCGGCGTGGGGGTACCGGTGGGCGGAGCTCGGCTACTGCCCGCCGTTCGTCGGGGAGCAGTTGCACGAGTACCACCGCATGGTCGACGCCTTCGACCCCGGCGCGGCCGCGCCCGGCCCGGACGGCGGCCTGCCGGCGCCGGCGGACGTGGTGGACCGCCGGTGCCCGCAGCACCGGGTGCTCGCCCCGCTCGACTGGCTTGCGGAGTGCGTGTTCTGCACCCGCGGCGACTGATCAGCGGCCGGTGACCGCCTCGACCTCGGCCGCGTAGAGCTGCGCCGGGTCGAAGCCCATGCCGGTGAAGTGGCCCGCCAGTTCGAGCGAGAGCACGCCGTGCAGCCGGGTCCAGAAGGCGAGTGCGCGCTGCTGGGCGCCGGCCGGGTGCGGTCCGGCCCAGTCGCGGTGCTCCGCCAGGTGCTCCTGGAGCGGTGACGGCGGCGCGGGCGGCTCCGCCGCGCAGGCGGCGAGCAGGGTGGCCATGATCTCCGCGGTGATCCGGGTGGTGTCCGCGGGCGCGTGGTAGCCGGGCACCGGGGTGCCGTAGACCAGGAGGTACCGCTGCGGATCGGCCAGGGCCCACTCGCGCAGCGCCAGCGCCAGGCCCGCGAGGTCGGCCCCGGCGGCGGCCCGGGTGCGGAAGGTGTCGGCCAGGCTGCGGTAGGCGTCGGTGATCAGCTCGGTGATCAGCTCGTCGCGGTTGGCGAAGTACCGGTACAGGGCCGGCCCGCTCATGCCGATCTGCTTGGCGATGGCGTTCAGCGACAGGGCCGAGGCGCCGGCGGTGGCGATCTGCTCCCAGGCGAACCCCTTGATCTCCTCGCGCACCTGGGCGCGGTAGCGCTCCCTGGGGGTTCCCGCCTCCGGCTTGCCCACGACCCCGTCTCCGTTCTCCCGATCGATCTGGTTAGAAGGTATCACGGTCGCGATTGACCATCAGTGCGAGGGCTGTTATAACGTCTAACGAACGCAAGAAGCACTACGAAAAGGGAGAGCGGACATGAGCGACCAGACCCTCGTCGAGGTTGTGCTGCCCGGCGTCGTGGAGCCGGCCGGCCTGCAGGTCCGGCACGCGAGCGTGCCGGACCCCGGTCCGGGGCAGCTGCTGATCGAGATGGAGGCGACCGGCGTCTCCTTCGCCGAGCAGCAGATGCGCCGCGGGCGCTACTACGACCAGCCGCCGTTCCCGTTCGTGCCCGGCTACGACCTGGTGGGGCGGGTGCTGACGACCGGTCGGGGCGTGGACCCGGAGCTGATCGGGCGTCGGGTGGCTGCGCTGGTCAAGGTCGGCGGCTGGGCCAGCCACGTGCTGGTGGACGCCCGCGACGCGGTCGAGGTCCCCGACGGGGTGGGCGCGGACCAGGCCGAGACCGTCGTGGTCAACGGCATCACCGCCTGGCAGATGCTGCACCGCACCGCCCGGGTGCGTGCCGGGCAGACCGTGCTCGTGCACGGGGCGGGCGGCGGTGTGGGCCAGGTCCTGGTCCAGCTCGCCCGGGCCGCCGGCGTGCGGGTGATCGGCACCGCCTCGCCGCGGCACCACGAGGCGCTGCGCGCCCTCGACGTGCTCCCGGTCGACTACCGCACGGGCGACGTGCCGGCCCGGGTCCGGGAGCTGGCCCCCGGCGGGGTCGACGCGGTGTTCGACCACGTCGGCGGGCGCAGCGTGGTCGACTCCTGGCAGCTGCTCGCCCCCGGCGGCACCCTGGTCAGCTACGGCAGCGCCGCCACCCGCGACGACACCGGCTCCAAGCAGTGGCCGGTGCTGAAGATCCTGGGCCGCACCCTGCTGTGGAACGCGCTGCCCAACGGCCGCAGCGCCCACTTCTACAACATCTGGGCCGGTCGGAAGTACCGGCAGGAGGCCTTCCGGGCCCGGCTGCGCGCGGACCTGACCGAGGTCTTCACCGCGCTGCGCGACGGCGGGCTCAGCGCCCCGGTGGCCGCCCGGCTGCCGCTCGCCAGGGCGGGGGAGGCGCTGGCGCTGGCGGAGTCGGGGACCGTCACCGGCAAGATCGTGCTGACCCCGTGATCCCCGTGATCCCCGTGATCCCTGTGAACCCCGCGGCGGGGGGGGCGGGCCCGGGGGCCCCCCCCCCCGGGCGGGGGGGGGGGGAGGGGGGTGTGGAGGTTTGGGGGGGGGGGGCGGGGGGGCGGGCCCCGCCGCGGCCGTCAGCCGCCGGCCGGCCCGGGCCCGCGCCCGAGCCAGGTGCGGGCGAGCTCCTGCACCGCGGCCCCGTCCCGGTCGGCGAGCTTGTGCGCCAGGTACTCCTCGGCCCACCGGCCGGCCGGCACCCGGAAGGCGGGCCGCTCGGCCTCCAGCGTGGCCAGCACCACCTCGGCCACCTCGCGGGCCGGTTGGCCCGCGGACTCCCAGCCCTGGCCGCCCACCCAGTCCAGGTAGTCGGCGTAGGTGTCGGCGTAGGGGCCCGAATCGGCGTGCAGGGTGTGCCGGTTGACGTCGGGGAAGTACCCGAACCGGGTGTCGGGGACGAAGCCGGGCACCACCAGCGACACCCGCACACCGTGCGCCTCTGCCACCGGCGCCAGGCTCTCCATGAACCCCTCGACGGCGAACTTCGCGGCGCAGTAGGCCTCGTTGAACGGCTGCCCGATCACCCCGTGCACGCTGCCGACGGTGACCAGGCGACCGTGCGAGGCCCGGAGCAGCGGCATGGCGAGCCGGCTGACCGCGACCACCCCGAAGAAGTTGACCTCCAGGTTGGCCCGCAGCGCCGCCATGGTGGACATCTCCATGGTGGGGTCCGAGTTGGCCACCCCGGCGTTGTTGACCAGCGCGTCCAGCCCGCCGTAGTCGCGGACCACGCCGGCCATGCAGCGGGCCACCGACTGCTCGTCGGTCACGTCCAACTGGCGCACGTCGACGAGGAGTTCGCGCAGCTCGTCGGCCCGGTCCGGGTCCCGGACGGTGGCCACCACCTGCCAGCCGTCCCGGCGCGCCGCCGCGACGGTGGCCAGGCCGATCCCGGTCGAGGTGCCGGTGATCAGCACCGTGCGGCGGCTCACGTCTCCACCAGCACGGGCTCGCCCGGGGCGCTCGCCACCGAGTCCAGCAGCGGCTGGATCCGCACCGCCGACACGAACGAGAAGGCGGCCAGCAGGGTGCCGCCGGCCATCGTCACCCGGGCCGCGTCCAGCGCACCGAGCGGATGGGTCAGCAGCGAGACCGCGAGACCGCCGACCAGCGCGGCCAGCGGGATCACGCCCCAGGTGAAGGTGCGGTAGGCCGCGTGCATCACGCCCTGGTGCTGCGCGGACATCCGCAACTGGCGGGTGGGCGCGCTGCACACGTTGATGCAGGACATGAAGAAGCCGTAGCAGCCCATGGTCACGGCGATCACCGGTCCGGCGGGCAGCGCCGGCGCGGCGAGCACGCCGAGGCCGACCAGGCAGTGCAGCAGCAGTGCCCAGGCGAAGGTGCGGCCCAGGCCGAACCGGGCGCTGAGCCTGGGCGCCACCACGGCGCCGACCAGCGCGCCGACCGCCGCGACCGACATGGCGGCGCCGTACACGGCGACCGACATGCCCAAGCCCCGGTAGGCGAGCAGCGGCAGCACCGTGACGAAGACCGGTCCGCCGCTGTTCAGCGTGACGGCGGCGATCACCACCCGGCGCAGCACCGGGTCCTGCCAGTTGAGCCGGAAGCCGAGGGTGAGCCGCTGCCAGACCGAGCCCTCGGCCACGGTCCGCTCGCCCCAGGGCCGCATGGTGCGGAAGCAGGCCGCCGAGACCAGGTAGCTGGCCGCGTCGACCAGCAGGGCGGCCGCTCCCAGGGCGCTGTACAGGGCGGCGGCGATGGACGGGCCGGCCACCTCGGAGACCGAGCCGCTGCCCTCCAACCGCGAGTAGGCCCCGACCAGTTGCTCCTCCTCCACGACGGCCGGCACGGCGACCAGGTAGCCGACGTTGAAGAAGATGGTGGCGCCGCTGATCACCGCGACGCAGCCGAACAGCAGCGGGGTGGAGAGGAAGCCCTGCCAGTAGGCGAGCGGGATGACCGCCACCGCGACCAGCCGGATCAGGTCGCAGGCCATCATGGTGGCCCGCTTGTCCCAGCGGTCGACCAGCACGCCGGCCACCGGCCCGAGCAGCGGGATGCCGAGGTACTGGGCCATCGAGACGATGCCGACCTGCAGCGCGCTCGCGTGCAGCGCGAAGATCATCAGCGTCGGGACCACGAAGACGGTGATCCGGTCGCCGACCAGGCTGACGGTCTGACCGCCCCAGAAGAAGTTGAACCGCCGCCCCAGACCGATCCGACGCTCCATCACTCCACCTCGCGGACGACGGAGTTGGCGGTCTTCCCGGTGCGCCCGTTGCTGATCAGCGCGTCCACCGCGCGCACCCGGAACGAGTCGGGGTCGTGCTGGAAGGCGGTGGCCAGGGTGAAGGTGGCCGCGAACAGCTCGCGGCGCAGCCCCGCCAGGTCCACGGCGGGGTCGGCGAGCAGCAGCAGCTCCACCGAGGCGGCCCGGCCGCCCTGCTGGGTGACCAGCACCTGGGCCTGGCGCACCCCCGGCTCCCGCTCGGCCCGGGCCACCAGCTCGTCCACGTGCAGGCCGAGGCCGCGCACCTGGACCACGCTGTCGCGCCGGCCCAGCACCCGCATCGCCCGCCCCGGCAGACCGCACGGGCAGGCGGTCAGCTCGCCGGCGTCCCCGGTGCGGTAGCGCAGCACGGGGTTGAGCATCGCGGGGTTGAGGGTGGTGAAGTCGAGCAGTTGGTCGGCGTCGGCGTGCACCAGCTGCTCGGGCAGGGTGTGGAAGGTGTCGGCGGGGCAGTCGGGGGTGTTGGTGCCGACCACCCAGGTCTCGGTGCTGCCGAACATCCCCCAGCGCTCGGCCTGCGGCGCGACCTCGGCCATGTCGTCGGCCAGTTGGGGCTGCCAGGCCTCGCCGAGCCAGAGCACCTTGCGCAGCGCGGGCAGCTTCAGCCCGGCGGCCCGGGCGTGGCCGAACCAGAGCCGCAGCACGCTGGGCGTGCCGCCGATCGCGGTCACCCTGCGGTCGGCGAAGAAGGCCAGCCAGTCCGGGTACTCCTCCTGGGTGACCGAGCCGAGCGCGATGATCTGGCAGCCCGACAGGTCGGCGAGCGCGGCGGCCAGGAAGTGGGCGCCCCACATCCGGCCCGCGCCCCAGGCGTTGACGAAGACGTCGGTGCGGTCGAGCGGCTGCCAGTGCGCGTGCACGCCCGCCATGTAGAAGCCGGTGGGCGCGTAGCCGACCTTGGGGGCGCCGGTGCTGCCGCCGCTCTGGAACAGCCAGGTGGCGCTGTCCGCGGCGGCCGGCCGCAGGTGGGCCAGCGCGGTGTTGAGCTCGTCCTTGACCAGCGGCGGCAGCGCGGCCAGTTCGGCGAGCGTGCGCGGCGCCTCGACGTCCGCGTAGCGGGCGCCCAGCTCGGGGACGCTGCGCAGTCGTTCGAGGTTGCGGGCGGCCACCTGGAGCAGCGGCTCGGCGGCCTCGGGGTCCAGCGAGAAGGTCATCACGCCTCCGTCCGGACCGCGCCGCCCCGCGGGGCGCCGGCGGCCAGCCAGCGGGCGTGGGCGTCACGGTAGGCCGCGAACCGGGCCAGGGTGATCTCGCGCTGCATGGTGCGCTCGGGGTCGTCCGAGTCGGGCAGGATCACCCCGTCCGGCTCCAGCTCGGAGAACCAGAAGCGCTCGCCGTCGTGCAGGAAGTCCACGCAGAAGAACGGGATCGGCAGCTTCTCGGCGAAGTAGGCGGTGGCCTCGGCCAGTTCCGCCGGGATCGGCGGGTACTCCATCCGCCCGCCGCGGCTGGCGTTGGCCACCAGCGAGCCCGACTCCGGGATCCGCTTGGCCGTCGCGAACGGCTTGCCGTCGATCACGTAGACCCGGTAGTCCACCGTGCGGTCGCCCAGGTAGGGCTGGACCACCAGGGTGGTGTCACCGCCCTGGGCCAGGCTGGCCAGGCCCCGCAGCTCCTCGCTGTCGCGGGCCAGGTTGATCCCGCCGCCGCCGCACCAGCCGGCCGGCTTGACGATGGCGGGGTAGCGGACGTCCGCCATCCCCACCTCGTAGCCGTACTTGCCCACGTCGCGCCCGGTCCCCAGGCGCCAGGTGGGGATCACCGGCACCGGGGAGCCCTCCAGGTAGAGCAGGGTGGCCAGTTTGTCGTTGCCGATCAGCGAGACCTGGGGCGGGAACGGCAGGTAGAAGCCGGTCTGTTCGAGCACGGCGTACAGCGCGTACTGGTTGAAGATGTCCATCGCCTGGTACGGCAGCGAGTAGAGCGCGGTGATGAAGAGCGTGTCCTGCGGGGTGACGGGCTCCTGGTCCACCCAGATCCGGGGCTTGCCGGGGACCGAGGCGTCGACCGTCACGTCCTCGGGCGCGTGCCGGGACCAGACCAGTCCCAACTCGGCGGCGCACTCGGCGTACAGGTTCCAGAAGAAGTCCTGCCACATGGCGGTGCCCTTGGTCGATTCCCGGTCGGGGAAGACCCAGCACAGCCGTCGCAGCGGGCCGTTGGGCTCCGCAGCGGGCGAGGCAGGTTCGCGTGTCGAGGGTATGGACATCGTGATCCTCACAAGGAAGCGCTCGGCGGCCGACCGCCGGGCGTGACGCGCCGACCGCACGATCGTGCGCCCACCCGCTCGCACGGTCGGCGCGAGGGATCGGCTGAGCGGGTCGGTGAAGATGCTGAATGCTGCGCTGTCCGAGCAGAGTTGGCCATGGCAAGGGACCCACCGGCCGGCGCTGCCCCCGCGCGCCGACCTCACCCCGGACGAGGGAAACTCTCGCAACGGCGTTCGGGCCGTGTCAATGCTCCGAAACGGCCGGGTTCTCGATCACCCCGGCTTGCAATGTGCAGGTCACGGGCGGGATCAGATGTTCCGTCAGATTCCGGGCGGGAGGTTTCGGTCCGTGATCACGCTCCGGTCCGCGATCACGCTCCGGTCCCGAGCACGTTCCGGTCCCGAGCACGTTCCGGCCCCGAGCACGTTCCGGCCCCGAGCACGTTTCGGTCCGCGATCACCTTCCGGTCCGCGAGCACGTTTCAGCCGACGACCACGTGGTAGGTGTCCCGCGAGTGGTAGGTGTCCCGCATTGCCCCGGTGCAGTCGAGGCAGTGCTCCAGCACCACCTCGGTGCTGCCCTTGCCGACCGCCTTGAAGACCAGGTAGACCTGCCCCCCGTCGCCGGTCTCGCCGTCCGGCTTGGTCCGGTCGGTGCGGACCACGTCGAGCACGGCCGCGTCCGGACGCGGGTCGACCACCTGCCAGTCCTGCGCACCCGGGGTGACGGCCAACTTCTGGTGCAGCGAAAAGGTCTGACCGACGCTCACCCGGATCTCGGAGCTGCCGAAGGCGAACACCCTCCCGTGGTCGTCCCCGCCCTGTCCCTGGCACCCGGTCAGCAGCACGGCGGCGGCCGCCAGGCCGAGCGCGCGCCCCCTCACCGGCCGCTCTCCTGCCGCAGGTCGAGCACCGCCGCCACCGCCTCCAGGTAGCGCGCCGTCAGCTCGTCCCCGTCGGGGTCGGCCACCACGGCGGCGGCCGCCTCCAGCCAGCCGCGGGCGGGCTCGGCGGCCGGCCCCGGCAGCGGCTCGGGCAGTCCGGCCGCGTACCGCGCCCCGCCGGCCCGCACCACCTGGGCCAGGAAGGCGAGCGAGCGCGGCGGCACCCCGAGGCCGCCCAGCTGCAGCGCCCCCGCCACCGCGCCCTCGCCGAACAGCGCGCGCCGGTGCGGCCCGTCCTGCGGCAGGCCGAAGCGCAGCAGCACGGGTACGTCGAGCGCCGCGAGTTCGGCGTCGGTCCGGAAGTCCTGGCTGGTCATCGCTGCCTCACTGCGGGAGCCGGATGCTGTCGACGGTGCGCATGTCCGGGTACTGGCCCGACAGCGCGAGGTTCATGTGGCCGTTCACGAAGTCGCTCTCGCTGACCCAGGTGGTGTAGCCCCACGGGTTGTAGATCTCCAACTTGTCCCCGCTGTGCCCGATCACCATCATCTGGTGCGCCTCGCCGCCGCCGCTGATCGAGAACGGCACCGGCCGGCCCTGGTCGACCGCGTTCTCCACCGGGCCGAGCGCGTCGCGCCGGTTGGCGTCGGAGTTCATGTCGATGTTGTGGTACTGCCCGCCGGTCGAGGCCGCGATCTCCTTGTTGGCCTCGGTGGCCGACCCGTCGGCGCTCATCCCGTCGTAGCCGACCAACGGCCAGTCGGCGTAGAAGTCGCGCCCGTCGTGGTAGACCCGCAGCTGCTCGTCCGAGAGCCGGTTGAGGAAGGCCTGCGGGCTGTCGAACGCCGGGTCGCCGGGGTGGCCGCCGGTGGTCAGCTGCAGCGCGTACATCGGGTCGACCATGGCCCGGCCCATCACGGTGGAGGAGGCCACGCAGGTCGGGCGCTGGCCCTGGGTCCAGGAGGCGCCCTGGTAGTCGATGTCGACCTGGTCGCCGTTCGGCCCGGTGACGGTGGACAGCGAGGTGAGCCGGACGGGGGTGAGGCGGTCGGCCAGCCAGCCCGGGTCGTCGCCGTGCGCGTGGATCAGCGCGTCGAACGAGGCGACCTGGTCGACGCCGTGCCCGGCGGCCAGCACCTTGAGCAGGTAGGCGCGCTCCTGCGGCGACTTGGCGCCGGCCAGCAGGGCGTCCAGCCGGGCCAGGTCGGCCGGGCTCAGCCTGCCCATGAACTGGCTCGCCCGGGCGGCGTCGTTGGCGGTGAGGATCTGGTCGAAGTCGCCGGGCGCGGCGGCGTCGGCCAGCACCAGCTTGTCCGCGGCGGTCAGGTCGCCGCCCTTGAGCCGCCCGGCCAGCGCCTCGGCGGCGAGCTTGTTCAGCGTCTCGGCGAAGGTGTGCCCGGCAGTCTCGGCCTGCCGGGCGGCATCCAGCAGGTGGCCGATGCCCTCCTTGGCCGACGCCTCGGCCCGGTGCATCGTGTCGTCGTCCCAGTGCACCGGATCGGGCAGCCAGCCGACCGTGATGTCGTCCAGCAGCTGGTAGGCGTGGTCGAGCGGCCCGCGCCCCTGCGCGTGCGTGCCCCGCGCGGCGCCGAGGGCGTCGGCCAGCGCGGTGAAGGCCTGCCCGGCGGCGCCGAAGGCGTCCTGGGTGCGGTGCAGGTCGTCGCCGGCCGCCTTGATCACCTCGGCGGCCTTCTCCCCGGCGTGCCCGGTCCAGCCCGCCGGCAGCTGGGCGGTGGCCACCTGGTCGACCTGCCCGTGCGCCTCGCCGACCGACCCCGCGGCCGCGGTGTAGGCCCGGCCCAGGCCGTGCAGCGCGTCCGGCGAGCCCTTCGGGGCGGGCAGCCGGCGGGCCTGGTCGACGGCGTCCTTGAGGTCGCCCGCGCCCCACATGCCGTAGCTGCCGTGGATGGTGTCGCTGAGCGACTCGACCTGCTCCCGGTGGGTGCCCATCAGACGGCCACCCGCCCGCCGCGCAGGTGCTGCGCCACCCGGCCGTCGGTGCCGCCGTAGTTGGCGGCGCTCTGCCGGACCCGGTCGGCCAGGTCGGCCAACGCGTCGTGGTCGACCTGGAGTTCGTCCTGCCAACCGGGTATGAAGGCCTGGGCGGCGCCGACCGCGCCGTACTCCCCGTAGACGTCCTCGACGTACGCCGGCGGATCGGCGAGACTGCCGGAGACGGTGGCCAGGCCGGCCGCCGCCTGCTGCAGCGCGGTCGCGGCGGCGGTCAGCGTGGCCTGGTCGACCGTGAAGCCGCCGGCCGGTCCCTGCGAGTCGCCCCCCTGTGAACGCACGTGTCCCCCTTGCCCGGCGGCCGCGGAGTGCGGCGGCTTGCGTCACCCGTTGTGGACGTGCAGCCTAGCGGCCCGGTTCCGCCGACCTGCGCGGCGGCCGATTCCCCGTCAACCCATAAGTTGATCTTATGGGGTCATAAAGTTGAGCCTCCTACTGGACCGGGGCCCGGCGCGGTGAGCTGTCAGGCAGCCACCCGCTTGCCCCGAGGAGCCGCCCCCATGTCCCGCCCCCTGCGCGTCGCCGTCGTCGGCGCCGGTCCCGCCGGCATCTACGCCGTCGACGCCCTGCTGAAGTCCGACGCCGCCCGCGACCCCGGGGTCTCGATCGACCTGTTCGAGCGGCTGCCCGCCCCGTTCGGCCTGATCCGCTACGGCGTGGCGCCCGACCACCCGCGGATCAAGGGCATCGTCACCGCGCTCCACCAGGTGCTGGACAAGCCGCAGGTCCGCCTGCTCGGCAACGTCGACTACCCGAACGACCTCACCCTGGACGACCTGCACCGGTTCTACGACGCCACCGTCTTCGCCACCGGCGCGACCGCCGACCGCGCACTCGACCTGCCGGGCATCGACCTGGCCGGCTCCTACGGCGCGGCCGACTTCGTCTCCTGGTACGACGGCCACCCGGACGTGGCCCGCGACTGGCCGCTGGAGGCGCAGCGCGTCGCGGTGCTCGGCGTCGGCAACGTGGCCCTCGACGTGGCCCGGATCCTGGCCAAGACCGCCGACGAGCTGCTGCCCACCGAGATCCCGCCGAACGTGCACCAGGGCCTGCGGCGCAACCAGGCCGTCGAGGTGCACGTCTTCGGCCGCCGCGGACCGGCCCAGGCCAAGTTCAGCCCGATGGAGCTGCGCGAGCTCGACCACTCGCCGAGCATCGAGGTCGTCGTCGACCCCGAGGACATCGACTACGACGAGGGGTCGATCGCCGAGCGGCGCGGCAACAAGCAGGCCGACATGGTGGCGAACACCCTGGAGCGCTGGGCGATCCGCGACGTGGGCGACCGCCCGCACCGCATCCACCTGCACTTCTTCGAGTCCCCGACCGAGGTGCTGGGCGCCGACGGCGCGGTGGTCGGCCTGCGCACCGAGCGGACCGAGCTGGACGGCACCGGCAACGTGCGCGGCACCGGCAGCTTCACCGACTGGGACGTGCAGGCCGTCTACCGGGCGGTCGGCTACTACTCCGACGAGCTGCCCAAGCTCCCCTTCGACCCGGTCGCCGGCACCGTGCCCAACGAGGCGGGCCGGGTCCTGGCCGCCGACGGCTCGCACCAGGCCGCCACCTACGTGACCGGCTGGATCAAGCGCGGCCCGGTCGGCCTGATCGGCCACACCAAGGGCGACGCCAACGAGACCGTCGCCTGCCTGCTGGCGGACCGCGCGGCGGGCCGGCTGCCGGGCGCGGTCGAGCCGGACCCGGCGGCGGTGCTGGCCCACCTGGCCGAGCGCGGGGTGCGCTGGACCACCTGGGAGGGCTGGCAGCGGCTGGACGCGCACGAGCGGGCGCTGGGCGCGGCCGAGGGGCGCGAGCGGGTCAAGGTGGTGCCGCGGGAGGAGATGCTGCGGCGCAGCGAGGGCTGACGGCTACCGCGCGAACACCACCTCGGCGGCCGGGACGGTGGCGCAGCTGCGGCCCGGCGCCTGCTGCTCGTCCCAGTAGAGGTTGGTGTGCGCGATCACCAGCTCCGGCGACGGGGCGCCCCACGCGGAGTTGTCCTCGGTGGTGTGCGCGTCGCCGACCAGGGTGACGTCGTAGCCGCGGGTCAGCCCGCCGTGGATGGTGGAGCGCACGCACATGTCGGTCTGGGCGCCGGTCACCACCAGGTGGCCCGCGCCCGCGCCGGCGAGCACCTGCTCCAGCTCGGTGGCCTCGAACGAGTCGGCGTACGCCTTGAGCACCACCGCCTCGCCCGCCGCCGGGACCAGCTCCGGCACCAGTTGCCAGCCCTCGCTGCCCCGGGCCAGCTCCTCGTCGGTCTGCTGCACCCACACCACGGGGGTGCCCGCGGCCCGGGCCCGCTCCACCAACTGCGCGATGGTGGCCACCACCGCGTCCCGCCGATGGGCACGGCGCACCACGTGGTTCTGCACGTCGATGACGAGCACGGCGGTGGCGGGGCGGTTGTCCAGCGTGGTCATGCCGGTCCCTCCTGACTCACGGTCACCTGTTGTCCCCCGGAGCGTAGACGGCGGGCCCGACAGCCGGGGCGCCCGTGCCGGGCGGCGCCGGGTCAGGCGCCCAGGTCCTGTGCGAGTCCGGTCAGCGTGCTCCCGAGCGGCCGCGCGATCCGCACCGCCGCGTGCTCGTCCCCGCGGGTGGCGCCCTGGTTGACGATCGCCACCGGCTTGCCGGTCTTCGCCGCGTGGCGCACGAACCGCAGCCCCGACATCACGGTGAGCGAGGAGCCGAGCACCAGCAGCGCACTGCCGGCGTCCACCAGCGCGAAGCACTGCTGGACCCGCTCCTTGGGCACGTTCTCGCCGAAGAAGACCACGTCCGGCTTGAGCGTCCCGCCGCACGCGCGGCACGGTGCGACGCGAAAACCCGCGACCAGGTCCCGGGGCAGCTCCACGTCGCCGTCCGGGTTGACCCGGGCACCGCTGTCCCGGAGCGCACCGTTGAGCGCGTGCAGCCGCTGGTCCAGCTCCTCGCGGGTGCTGGTGCGCCGGCAGTCCAGGCAGACCACCCGGTCCAGGCCGCCGTGCAGCTCGACGGCGTCCACGGTGCCCGCGGCCCGGTGCAGGCCGTCCACGTTCTGCGTGATCACCGCCGAGACGTGCCCGCCGCGCCGCAGCCGCTCCACCGCGTGGTGCCCCTCGTTGGGCCGGGCCCGGGCGATCCCGCGCCAGCCCGCGTGGCTGCGCGCCCAGTACCGCTGCCGGGCCGCCGCACTGCCGGTGAACTCCTGGTAGGTCATCGGCTGGTGGCGGCGCCAGGTGCCGGTGGCGCCGCGGTAGTCGGGGATCCCGGACTCGGTGGACAGCCCGGCGCCGCTGAGCACCACGACCCCGCGCGCCGCCAGCAGCCGGGCGAGCTCCGCCGGACCGCCCGGATCGGGCGCGGGCCGCCGGTCCGGCGCCGGGTCGGGCCAGTCGAGCATCGGACGCGTACGCATACCGCAAGGCTACCCACCCGCCCGTGCCGGTCCCGCCCGCCGGTCAGTTCCCCCGCACGGCCGGTACGGCGAGCACGGCGGCGGTGGCGGCCAGCTGCCACAGCGCACCGAGCGCCAGGACCGTGCCGCTGCCCAGCAGCGCGGCCACCGGGCCGGCCAGCGCCAGTCCGACCGGGCCCAGCGCGAACGCTCCCAGGCTGCCGTAGGCGTCCACCCGGGCCCGGGCCGCGGCCGGGATCATCCGCTGCTGGGCCGTGCTGTAGAGGGTGCCGGCCACCGAGGAGGCGACCCCGGCGCCCAGCGCGCCCAGGCACACCAGGGGCAGCGGTGCGCCCAGCGCCAACGCGCCCGACGGCAGCGCGAACCCGGCCATCGCGACCGTGGAGACCAGCACCGGGCGGGCCGGGCGGCGGCCGCCGAGCAGGGCCAGCGCGCCGAGCACCGCGCCCGCCCCGTAGCCGGCGGTCACCAGTCCCCAGGCCCAGGCGCCGCCCAGCCGCGTGGTGCTGATCGCCGGGCCGAGCACCAGGTAGGGCGCCCAGCAGAGCAGGTTGAACAGGCAGCCGTGCAGGCAGCTGACCCACAGCCAGGTCCGGGAGCGGAACTCGCCCCAGCCCTCGCGCAGTTCCCGCAGCAGCCCGGGGGCCGCCTGCGGTGCCGCCGCCCTGACGGTCAGTCGGCTCAGCGCCAGCACGCTGACGGCGTAGCTGGCCGCGTCCAGGGCCAGCACCGGGGCCGGACCGATCCCGGCGGTGAGCAGCCCGGCCAGCGCGGGCCCGGCCACCGTCGCGCCGGAACGGGCCAGGGTGAACAGCGCGTTGGCCTCGGTGAGCCGCTCGGCGGGGGCGATCCGCGGGATCAGCGCGGCCAGCGCAGGGCCGAACACCGCCTCGCCGGCCCCGCCCAGCGCGGCGAGCACCAGCAGGGTCCACAGCGGGCCGTGGGCGAGCAGGGCGGCGGCGAAGCCGGCCTGGGCCAGGCAGCGCACCGTGTCGGCGGTGAGCATCACCGGGCGGCTGCCCAGCCGGTCCGCGGCGACCCCGCCGAGCAACAGCACCAGGACCAGCGGCAGGATCCGCGCGGTGAGCACCAAGCCGAACGCGGCGGTGCCGCCCGGGCCGTGCAGCACCGCGAAGGCCAGCGCGACCGGCGCCATCGCGGAGCCGAGCAGCGAGGTCGCGTAACCGGAGAAGAACCAGCGGAAGTCCGCAGTCCGCCACAGCTCGGCATGGGGCAGCCGGAGCCGGCGGCGCTGCGCTGAGGCCGTCGTCATGCCCAGCAGCCTGCCTGCCCCGAATCGGTCCGCACAAGCCTTTCCCGACCCGAAGTTGAGTAAGTTGGCATCAATTTTCCAGTACGCTGACCTTGCGGCAGTAAATCGGCTTCTACCTGCGGAGAAAGGACATTGACCATGACTGATTTACTGCGGGAACCGGTCGAGTACGCGGTGGCGGTCGAGCACTACCTGGCCGCCGCCGACCTGAGTCCGGCCTCGCGGCGGATCTACCGGATCGCGCTGCGCACCTGGGCCTGGTCACTGGCCGGCCGCCCGGCCCCGGAGCAGGCCGAGCGGCGCCGGGCCGAGCCGCCGGTGCTACCGCTGGCGCTGCTGGACCAGCCGCAGGCGGCCGCCCGGCTGCGCGCCGCGGTGGCCGCGCGGGCGGCCGGCGGCAGCACGGTGCGCCGTGAGCTCTCCGCGC